>JBGPJM010000012.1:0-45719 GCA_041485385.1 Phycisphaerae bacterium
ACTTCTCTTCGAGAGATGCATTTCAGGTTCCACCCCAACCGAGCGATCACTAACCAACACAACGCCTTACGCCACAACCACTTACATCAAAAACATCGCAGAAAAAAACCTCAAAAAACCCCCAAAAACCTCAAAAAACCTCGCCGAACCTCAAAAAACCCGGGTCGAACCTCAAAAAAAACCCATCGAACCTCAGAAAACCTCGCCAAACCCGCGGCGAAGCCAGCCACCCCGGCCACCTTACAATCCGGCCCTTTTTCCCACCCCACCCGCACAACGGCGCCACGATGACACGCAAGACCCCTCTCCCCCCGACCGCGCTCCCTCAATCCAGAATCCCAAAATCAGTACTGTCCGGTTAAGGGACACCGACAGGTGGCTTTGAAGGGGTGAGCGCGATCATCGCGAAGACGGACCCGAGGAAGCAGGAGGCGATGGTTGGCGCGTGAGTCTCGAAAGGCCGAACGATCCATGCGACACGTCACGCTGATCACGACCGGGGGAACCATCGAGAAGACCTACGACGAGCACACCGGCGAACTGGTCAACCGCGGCACGATCGTCAAGCGGATGCTCGGGCGGCTGCGCCTGGAGGACGCCTCGATCTCGATCGTCGACCTGATGCGCAAGGACAGCCTGCACATGACCGACGACGACCGGGCCCGGGTGGTCGAGACGGTGAAGGGCGTGACCGGGAGCGACGGGGTCGTGATCCTGCACGGGACCGACACGCTGACGATCACGGGCGAGCGCCTGCACGCGGAGATCCCCTCGCCGCGGACGCCGATCATCCTGACGGGCGCGATGCGCCCCTTCGAGATGAAGCGGTCCGATGCGCTGCAGAACCTGACGGAGTCGATCTTCGCCACCGGCGTGCTGGAGCCAGGCGTGTACTGCGTGGCGCACGGGAGGGCGCTGAAGTTCCCGGGAGTAGTCAAGGATCGGGAGAGCGGCACGTTCCGGAGGCTTCCATGAAGGCGATCCTGCTCGCAGTAATGGCGGGGCTGTGCTGGGGCGTCGGCGAGCTGTGCACCAAGAGCGTGCTGCACACCAACAGGGTGGGGCCGGTGACGGCGATCGCGGTGCGCTCGACGGTGGCGCTGCCGACGATCTGGGCGGCGTGGCTCGTGGCCGTGTACGCGCTGAAGCTGCGGCAGGAGCCGACCGACTGGTTCCACGCCGGCGGACCGACGATGCTCAAGCTCGTGCTGGGCTCCGGGCTGGTGGCGGGGGCCGCGGCGATGGTGCTGTTCTACTCGGCGCTGAACGTGGGGGACATCTCGGTGATCAAGCCGATCGCGTTCACGGTGGCGCCGGCGACGGCGGTGCTGCTGGGATGGCTGGTGCTCGGGGAAGCAATGACGGTGCGGAAGGCGGCGGCGGTGGCGCTGATCCTGGCAGGGGTGATCCTGCTTACGGGCAGCGGTGGGGTGCCGGTACAGGCGAAGGAAGAGGGACTCTCGCAGAGGCGCTGAGGCGCGGAGGGGGAAGCGATGAACTGTTGTCGTGCAAGGACGGCATCACATGCTCCACGAACTCGTGGACCGAATACGCGCTCTGAGCGGCGTTACCGTGTTCGTGATCAGCCTGGTCGGGTACGGCTACGCGATCGCAATTTGTCCGCTCGTCCTTGTTGGCGCCAGGTATCTCGGCACGAGAGTGACTGGAACCACGGCTGGCGCCCAGCGATGCGCAGCCGCGGTGTGGTTTACGCTCATGTTTCTGAGCGCGATATTGGCGCTGTTCTTCGTGATCACTGCGTACGGATACGGCGGCCACCAGCATCTGGCAGTTCGGAAGCTACCGATTCCGTTCATCGTCGCGCTGGTTGTCGGGTGGTGGCTGAGGAAGTTCGCGAGATCAGGAACTCTTTGACGCCACCGCCAACGCCCGGGTCAGGCCTTGATGGCGGTGACCTTGACCTGCGTGTAGCGCTGCCGGTGGCCGGTGTGGCGCCGGTAGTTCTTCTTGGTGCGGAACTTCTGGATCTCCAGCTTCTCGCCCAGGACGACCGGCTGGACGATCTCGGCGGTGACGGTGGCGCCCTTGACGTACGGCGCGCCGATCTTCATCGAATCGCCGCCGACGAGCAGGACGCGGTCGTAGGTGATCTTCTTGCCCGCCTCGGCGGCGCCTTCGTCGATCAGGTCGACCAAGATCACCTCACCCTGGGCGACCCTGCGCTGGCTGCCGGATTCTTCGATGATGGCGTACATGGGGGAATGGACTCCAGACCTCGCTGGCGGGGGGGCGGCCGAGAATGCGGCCCGGCTTGGTTGCCCGGTTCACGGAGGGGCGAGATGGTAGGCGGCCACGGCGCGGGGACAATCCTCGTAAGCTCGTTCTGGCGGAAACGACCGACGCGACCAACTATCCCCGAATGGGCGGGTTGGACAACGCACAAGGAGCCGCGAGTGGGCGGAACCGATCGGAGCGCGTGGGAGGGCGTGATCAGCGCGGGCGTGAAGGCCCAGCGGCTCGTCCCGGGGGCGGTGGCGGTGGGCGGGACCGCGGCCGCACTCTACGCCCATCATCGGGTGTCCGAGGATACGGATCACCTGCTGTCGTCGCTGCGCGACCGATTCGAGGAGGTCCGCGAGGCCCTTGAGCGATCACCGGAATGGAAGACGGCGCGCGTGCAGGGACCCGTGTTGATCCTGGGGAGCATCGGCGGCGTTCAGGTTGGCTTCCGGCAGTCGCGCCGAAAAAGCCCGATCGAAACAACGGTGCTGTCCACGACCCACGGGCCGCTCACGGTGCCGACGCTCGACGAGTTGATCGGCATGAAGGCGTACCTTGCGTACACGCGGAATGCCGCGCGTGACTACCTGGACTTCGCGGCACTTTCCGAGTGCGCCCCGGAGGGCGCGGTACAGGGATCGCTGCTCAAGACGGACGAGCGATACGGCCACCTGCAGACAGCCTCCGCGGGGCTTGAGGTCGCGAAGCGGCTGTCCGAGCCCAACCCCTACGATCTTGGGCAGGTGAACCTTTCTGAATACAAGGGCCTGACGCCGGCATGGAGGGATTGGGAACGTGTCGAGCGCATCTGCCGGCACTTCGGGAAGCTGCTGGGCGAACAACTGGCGCTTGGGGGAACGTGACGATGAAGCACCGACACATCGAGACAGACCAATGGACCCGTGCGGCGATCGATTCGGCGCTGGAGTACGGCGACCTTCCTGATTGGCGGGAGCTGTTCGCCGCGGTCCGGCAGAACCGGGAACTCGCACGCGAAGTGCTGTTCGTCGCCGGCTCGCACCACATCGAAGGCGCCTCGGCGCTGGCCAAGGAACTGGTGTGGGCGCTGTGGCCGGAACTGCGGACGGGACAATCGGCGGCGTAGCGACGCTGGCGAAGGGGGGAACGCATGGGCGAAATCGATCCTCTCGACCGCATCCGCGGTTCGCCTGGGGCGCCGGCGATACCCGGATCAGACGTCGGCGGTCTCGCGGTCGCGGGCCTGTCGCTCGGAGCGTTTGCGGAGGGACTCGTCGAGGATCTTCTTGCGGATGCGGACCGACTTGGGCGTGATCTCCACCAGCTCGTCGTCCTCGATGTACTCGAGCGCGGGCTCGAGCAGGACGGTGCGGGAGCCCTTGAGGACGACGGTGGCTTCCTTGCTGGAGACCCGCATGTTGGTCAGTTGCTTGAGCCGCGTGATGTTGACCACCAGGTCGTTGTCGCGGTTGTGCTCGCCGACGACCTGGCCGGCGTAGACCCTCTCGCCGGGCTTGACGAAGAGGACGCCTCGCTCGGCCATGAGCTCGCAGGCGTGCGTGGTGACGGCGCCGGTCTCGAGGGCGACCAGGACGCCCTGCTGGCGGTGCGGCGTGATGCCCAGGAGCGGGGCGAAGCGCTCGAAGGTGTGGTGCATGATCGCCTCGCCCTGCGTGGAGGTGAGCAGGCGCGAGCGGAGGCCGATGAGGCCGCGGGCGGGGACTTCGAACTCAAGGTGCGTGACGGCGTCGCCGCGGGGCTCCATGGATTTGACCTCGCCCTTGCGGGAGCCGACGAGCTCCATGACGGCGCCGACGGCGTGGTTGGGGGCGTCGATGACGAGCCACTCGATGGGCTCGTGCAGCACGCCGCCGACCATCTTGGTGACGACGCGGGGCTTGCCGACGGAGAGCTCGTACCCCTCGCGGCGCATGGTCTCCAGCAGGATGCCCAGGTGCAGCAGGCCGCGCCCGGAGACGATGAACTCGTCGGACGTCGCGCCGGGCTCGACGCGGAGGGCGACGTTGTGCTGGAGCTCCTTGTCGAGGCGGTCGCGGATCTGGCGGCTGGTGACGTACTCGCCCTCGATGCCGGCGAAGGGAGAGTCGTTGATGCGGAAGAGCATGGTGAGCGTGGGCTCGTCGACGGTCACCGGCGGCAGGGCGACGGGGTTCTCCAGGTCGGCGATGGTGTCGCCGATGTCGATGGACTCGAGGCCCACGACGGCGCAGAGGTCGCCGGCGGAGACCTCGGCGGTCTCCTCCCTCCCCAGCGCCTTGAAGCGCAGGAGCTGGGCGATCCTGTCCTGGCGGACAGTCCCGTCGCGCTTGAGCACGGCGATGGGCACGCCGGGGCGGAGCACACCCGCGAAGACCCGCCCGATGCCGATCCGGCCGACGTAGTCGTTGTAGTCCAGCGTCGTGATGAGCATCTGCAGCGGCGCGCCGGGGTCGTCCAGCGGCTCCGGGACGTGGTCGACGATGGCGTCGTAGATGACCTTCATGTTGATGCCAGGCTTCTTGTGGTCCAGGGAGGCCCAGCCGTTGCGCCCGGAGGCGTAGACGATGGGGAAGTTCATGGCGTGGTCGTCGGCGCCGAGCTCGACGAGCAGGTCGAAGACCTCGTTGACGACCTCGTCGGGGCGGGCGTCGGGGCGGTCGCACTTGTTGACGACGACGATCGGCTTGAGGCCGGCCTCGATCGCCTTGGAGAGCACGAACCGCGTCTGCGGCATCGGCCCTTCGAAGGCGTCCACCAGCAGCAGGCAGCCGTCGGCCATGCGCAGGACGCGCTCCACCTCGCCGCCGAAATCGGCGTGCCCGGGGGTATCGATCACGTTGATCTGGTAGAGCTCGACGCCGTCCCCGGTCTTCGCGGGGCGGGAGTAGACGATCTCGCAGTTCTTGGAGAGGATGGTGATGCCGCGCTCGCGCTCGAGCGGGTTGGAATCCATGATCAGGTCGTGCTGGCCGCCCATGAGCTTCTCCAGCTCGCCGGCGCGGAACATGCCGGATTGCTTGAGGAGCTGGTCCACGAGCGTGGTCTTGCCATGGTCGACGTGGGCGATGATGGCGACATTGCGGAGGGTGGTTCGGATTGTGTCGGTGGCTGGGGGCATGGATTGCGGCGGGCGGCGGTCTCGGGAGCGACAAGTGGGTTCAGGGACAGCGGCCGCACAGGCGGCGGGACGGGCAGACGCGGGAGGGTGAACCCCGGAGCTCCCCCCCGGGGGGAGCCTGAGTTCTCGGACGATCGCGCTACCCGGCCGGGCACGCCATCGGAGCTTGGGACGGGCAAGTATAGGTCGCGACCCGGCGCGGTCGGACGCGGTCGACGATCCGGTAACACGCCGGCAGCATTTCTCCAGACCGCGCAGGCTGCACGGCCCCGAGCGCCGGGCCCGTGCCGGGCCCGCTTGGCTTGTCCGTGCCGCGCGCGACGGCATTGTTGAGGAAGATATCGTCGGCGCGGGTGCGCAAGAGCCCCTCCCCCGACGACGACCACCACGGCGTGACGTGCCCAGAGATGACCCCTGACCCCTGCCCGCCGGGGCGCGATCGCTCGCGCAATCGGCGGGGGCGGTGTGCCGCGCAGCGACGCGGGCGGGCTGTCCCTGTGCGCACACGCCGGAGAGCACCGGTCGCCCGACCCGTGCCGGAACATCAGGAGATCAGCGGCCATGACACAATCAGCGTGGATGCTTGCGGCGGCGGGGATGACCGGCCTGGTGCTCGCCCTCCCCGGCACGGCCGGCGCGACGGTCTTCTACTCGAAGAACTTCCAGAACGGATCGACGTACGCGGAGTGGTCGACCAACCAGCACTACACGAACGCGCCGACCTTCACCCGGTTCCTCGGTCGGTACACGAACGACACGGTGACGCTGACGCTCCCGACGCCCGCGGAGTACAACCGCCCGCACGACGAGGTGCCCGGCGATCCGCCTCCCGGCGAACCGCCGCCGACGCGCGACCAGCTCCTGCTGGAGTTCCACCTCTACATCATCGACTCGTGGGACGGCTCGGAGCCGACGCAGGGGCCGGACTACTTCAACGTGCAGGTCAACGGAATGAGCATCTTCGACGAGACGTTCGCCAACCAGCACATGTACCAGAGCTACCACCACCTGCCGGACGTTGGGCGAGCGCAGCTGGGCTTCGACCAGCGCTGGGTGGACTCGATCTACTACATGAGCATGCCCTTCGACGTGACCACCGACACGTTCCACATCAGCTTCCGCGGGCACGGCCTGCAGGTGATCAACGACGAGTCGTGGGGGATCGACAACATCAACCTCTCGATCATCACCGTCCCCTCGCCGGGCGCGGCGGCGCTCCTGGTGCTGGGGACGTTCTGCGTAGCCGGGGGTCGGCGCCGGAGGTAGGCCGACCGGCGGAGCACGGCCGTGAGGTGCGCGGGACCCTGATGGGTGGGATCCGCGCTCATGGTCGTGTTCCCCTTTGGCAGGGCGCGGGCGTCGCTCTATTCATCCATCCGGGAGAGCTCGGCGAATCGCTGGGCCAGATCGCCGTAGAGCCGGCCGAAGACGCGCCGCGGCTCGAGGTACGCCGCGGGCCCGTCGGCCGACGGGTGCGTCACCTCCACCTCACGGATAACCTCGCGGCAGGCCTGGGCAACGCCTGGCCAGCGGCCGACGCCGACGCCGGCGAGGATGGCGGCGCCGAGGGCGGGGCCTTCCTGGGAGTTCGTGACCACGACCGGGCACGAGTAGACGTCGGCCTGGATTTGGCGCCAGAGGGCGGACTTGGCGCCGCCGCCGGAGATGCGGACGGAGCGGGCGGCGATCCCGAGGCCGCGCACGATCTGGAAGATCTCGCCCATGGCGAAGGAGACGCCCTCGATGACCGCGCGAACAAGGTGGGCGCGCGTGTGGCGGGACGTGAGACCGATCCAGGCGCCGCGAGCGTCGGGATCCGGGTGGGGGCATCGCTCGCCGGTCAGGTACGGAAGAAAGACCAGGCCGCCACTGCCGGGAAGGGCGGTCGCGGCCTCCGCCATCAGCTGGTCGTAGGGGACGCCGGGGAAGAGGGTGTCGCGGCACCACTTGAGCGAGCCGGCGGCGGAGAGCATGCACCCGGTAATGCACCACCCCCCCCTCCCCGCTGCCCCCTTCCCCGTCGCTCCACCGCTTCCCCCGCCGGTCGCGGCGCACATGGTGTGCGTTCGACCGGGGGGTTCGGCGCTGTTCGCGGGCAGGTCGATCGCGGGAGAGTCGGAATGGGCGATGATCACTCCGCTGGTGCCAAGCGTCGCGGCGACGATGCCCGGCTCGACCACGCCGGAGCCGACGGCGCCCGTCATGTTGTCGCCGGAGCCGACGACGACGGGGATGCCGGCGCGAAGGCCGATCTGCTGGGCGGCCCACGGCGAGAGCGGGCCGGTGGGGAGCGAGGACTCGAGGGCGGGCGGCAGGATCGCGGGGTCGATGCTCATCGTCCTGCACATGCCCTCGTGCCAGGCACGCCGCGCGACGTCGAACAGAAGCGTGCCGGAGGCATCGCCGACATCTGTGGCAAGCTCACCGGTGAGGCGGAGACCGATGTAGTCCTTGGGGAGACAGAACGCGGCGACGCTGCGCCAGATGTCGGGCTCGTTCTTCCGAACCCACAGCAGTTTGGGAAGGGTGAAACCGGTGAGCGCGGCGTTGCCGACCATCCTCACCAGCGCGGCACGCCCCCCCGCCGCATGCTCGATCTCGCGGCATTCAGCCGCCGTACGCTGGTCGTTCCAGAGGAGCGCCGGGCGGAGTGGCGCGGCCTCGCGCCCGCCGGTCGAGAGATTTTGGCGCGACAGCAGGACGGAGCCGTGCATCTGCCCGCTGAGGCCGACGGCGCGGACAGAATCGGGGGAGATGCGGGCCGCGTCCACGGCCGCACGGGCGGCCTGCACCGTCGCGGACCACCACTGCTGGGGGTCCTGCTCGGACCAGCCGGGCCGGGGGCGGCTGAGTGAATGGTCGGCGGAGACGCCGCCGAGCAGGCCGGCCCGCTCGTCGCAGACGATCGCCTTGGTCGCGGAAGTGCCGACGTCGATGCCCAGAAAGGCGTCCACGCGGCCAGTGTACATTCAGCGGCCGGTGGCCGGCGCAGGAACGACCGGAGCAACGGCGGGCGGCACGGCGGGCCCAAGCCGGCAGCGGATGGTCCCCTCGATATCGCGCTGGGCATCCACCCAGAGGCCCCAGTCGAGCGAATCGACGCGGGAGAGCGCCTTGAAGATAGTTGCCAGCGCCGGCATGCTCGCGCCCGTCGTCGAGAGCCAGCGGGACGGCCGTGCCGCGCCGATGGAGAGCCATGGGCGCACGTCACCACCGTCAGTCTCGGCCAATGCGCGAGAAACGCGGAGGACCGAATCAACGCTGCCGTGCTCACGACTCCCCCCCGCCCCATTTCCCGAAGCCCCGCCTCCCACCGCCGCGGTTCCCATCGCTCCTGCCCCGAGCGACATTACCCACCAGCCCTGGCTCGGGAGTTCCTTGCCGTGGACGGCCTTTGAATCTTCTGATTTCGCGTTGACCTGTGCCGCGTCGGAGTAGGCCCAGGCGATCACCAGCGGTGAACCGAGGATCGAGGCAAACGGGTTCTCCGGGCCGAGCTGCATCGGCAACCTGCGCACGGCGCTGCAGGCCACACCGTTGAAGCACGGGGCCGGTTGAGAGGCATCGCCGAAATGCTCCTCGATCCGTCGGACCAGCTGCGCGATGTAGGTGTCGCCGGGCGGCGCGAGCGTGTTGACGTCGGTGGTCTCCAGGGCCAAGGTGACCCGGATCGCGCGGGCGTCGGGCGGGGCGGGGACCGCGACGAGCGCCACAGCGGGTTGGCCCGGCGCCTCGGGTACCGCCTTGGCGGCGACGGCCGCCGGGGCCGCCGGCGGCGGGAGCGCCGGCGCCTGAGTGATCACTAGCGCCTGGCGTCGGGTGAGCAGGCCGCTCACGTCCCTCGGCAGCGCAAGCCGCGCGAGCAACTGGTCGAGCGGGTTGCCCCCCTCTTCCCCGGGCGCGCCGTCGCCGACGCGGCTCTCGACGACGGCGAAGAGCGAGTTGGCCGCGAGGGGCTTCAAGCACGCGTCGGACATCGGCGTGACGGCGGCCAGATCGGCGTGCAGCTCGTGATCTCGCACGACCAGTTTCGCCTGGCAGCCGTCGTCGGTGACGCGGACGCCGGCGACTGCGAAGTTGTCCCAGGGGCGCAGGCCGGGGCGATCGGCTCGGGGGGCGGCCTGTGCGTCGACGGCGTCCGGATCGATCCGGACGGCGACGAGCAGGTCCGCGGGTTCGAGGCCGGCGGCCTTCTTCACGACCTCGGCCGCGGCGAGCGGGTCGGGCGCGGCGCCACCGCGTGCGAGCACCCCGACGAGCTCATCGAACAGGTCCGGCTGCGCGGCCGGGCCGAGCACGAGGGTCACGGTGCACAGCTGCGGCGTGCCGGCGGCGGCGTTGGCGGGCTTCTCGTGCCGGTGGCTCGTGAGCTCGTACCTTCCGGCCTCGAGAGCGAAGATCGGGTGGCCGGCGACGATCTTGCGCGGCGCGACGGCCAATCTCGCCTTCAGGCGCTGCTCGGTTTGCTCGGAAACCTCGCTGAGGATCGCCCAGCGGCGCGCCCCGGGCTTCTCGACGTCACGCACCACCAGCATGACGCGTGAGCCGAGGATGCGGTCGAAGGTTTCCTGGCTGCCCCAGTCCAGATCGGCGGCGAGTTTGGCCCACTGGGGGGCGAGTTCCTGGAGACTGAAGCCCAGCTCGCCCAAGGCACCGACGAGCGCCGTCGCCGCGGGGGATCGGCGAGTCCGGGCGGCATCGTCCACGACGACGACCAGCTCGACGGTGCGGGGCAGGTGGCCGATCGCCTCCGCCGGGCCGCCGGGGGCACAGCAACCGGCCTCCTGGGCCCGCGTCGGGGAAAGGCCGGGGGCAAGCCATGTCGAGAGCGCCACCAGCAGCACGATCGGGCCGCGCACAACGAAGCGGAGTTGTCGGGAGATCAGGGAGGCGGCGGGATTCATCGCGGGACTAGACCTTCACCGGCGGGTTGGCCGGTGATGAGCGGGGCCAGGTCGCGGAGAAGGTTGCGATCGGCATGCCTGACGGGGAACGCGGGCGTTGGCCATGCGGCGGGTGAGTACGAGCCGCCCGGCTCGATGGGGTCGAACTCGTGCGACGAGCCGAGGAAGACGGGGCGGACGATCATGGGCGAGCCTTCAGCGCCGGCGTAGTACGACACGGTGTACACGGACGGCGCTTCGGTGCGTGCGGTGAAGGTCCAGGCCGGATCGGGCGACGGGTCGTCGCGGTCGCGGCTCGTCGCCGGGAACGAGATCGTGTTCTGGCCGCCGCCCGGCGCCCGCCGGAAGACCAGCCGGAACGGTTGAACGGTCCCAAGCTTGGCGGCCTCGCACTCGACGGTATCGACCACCGCTGAGAGAGGCTGCGGGCGCCCGCACCAGTTGGTGGCCTGCGGCGCGGTGCGCTGGATGATGACGACCATGAGCACCATGAAGACGGCGGCCGCTCCGACGCCGAGGCGCGCCCAGAGGATCCATCGCCGGGTCCTGCCGGCCAGGAAGGGGCGCTGCTCGTGCACACGGCTCAGGATCGAGCTGGTCAGATCCGGCGCGTCCACGGGCTCTCGGAGGGACTCCGCGATGCGGTGGATCCGTTCCAGCCGGGCCCGACGAGGGTTTGCGCTCACGCCCACACCTCCTCGATGTGCTCGCTGTGGCGAACATGCTGGACGAGAAGGCGCCGCATCTTTCTCCGCCCGCGGTGCAGATGGCTCTTCACCGTGCCCTCGGGCATGTCCATGTACTCGGCGATGAGCGAGATCGGCCAGTCGAGCTGGTGGAAGAGCACGATGATCTCGCGCTGATCGTGCGTAAGCGACGCGAGCGCCTCGCCGAGGGCCGCCTTGGCGTTGCCGGCAACCTCGTCGTCGATCGTCGGGGCCTCGGGCGAGTTGCCCTTGCACTCCCACACGCCGACGACGTCGCTGTCGTAGGCGGGCTTGTGCTTTTGGCAGGCGTTCACGTACAGTCGCTTGGCGATCGTGAACAGCCAGGTCGAAAAGCGGAAGCGGAAATCGAAGCGGTCGAGGTTGGTGAGAGCACGGACGAAGGCATCCTGCACGACGTCCTCGGCCACATCGGGGCGGCCGGAGAGACGGAGCATGTACGCGTACAGGGAGGCCTGGTGAGCCCGGATGAACTGCTCCGCCGCGGCGCGGTCGCCTGCGATGGCGCGTTCGATCATGGCGCGTTCTTCAGCCCGGGTCATGCTGCTGCATTGTACAACGCGGCGGGCACGGCGGTTTCATACCTTCCTCTGTAATGGGCGCCGGCGCGGATGCGGCCTCTGTTTGGGGCTCTGCCAGGATCGCTTCCAGAAAGAAAGAACCCCGCCTCGAAGCGGCGGGGTTGGGAAGGAGGTTGGTGTTGCAGAGCCGGCGGGTTCAGGCCGCGGCGCGCTTGCGGCGCGTCCGCCCAACGGTCCGCTGGCTCGAGGCAGCGCGGCGCGCCGGCTCGTCGATGAGGACCTCGGCCATTTCCATGGGGGTCCTGGCCCAGAGGTCGGCGCCGATCTCCTCGGAGAGTCCCTCGGCGCGATTGAAGACGCCGCCGCCGACGGCGATCTGCGTGTTCGGACAGGCACCGATCTCGGAGAGCGTGTCGATGAGCTGGCGGATGCCGGGGAGGTCCTCCGGGGCGGAGCAGAACATGAGGAGGACGTCGGGCTTGGAGTCGTTGACGCGGGCGAGGATCTCGTCGTTGGCGATGCGGCTGCCGCCGAAGGTGACGGTGAAGCCCGCGCCCTCGAGGGTGTCCAGCGCCATCTGGGCGCCGAGCTCCTCGCTCTCGCTCGGGCCGCAGACCGCGAAAATCGTGCGCTTCCTGTCCTGCTTGCAGACCAGGGCGGCGGCGTTCTGGTCGACCAGCACGCGGAGCAGGCGCACCGCCATGTGGTGCGGCAGGCAACCGAGCTGATCGGACCGGAAGAGCCGGTCGATCATCTGATAGGTCGGCCAGAAGAGTTCGGCGATGAGTATGGTCGGGTCGGCCCCGGCGGCGCGGGCCTCGCGCACCACCGTCCGTGCGCCCGGACGATCGCCCGTGATCAACGACTCGAAGAACCGCTCGATAAGCTGCTCAAAATCCATGGAACGCTCCCGGTTTCTTAACCGGGCCGGGTCGCGGTTCCACCGAGAATCAGCCCATCACCACCATTTTTCCGGCCTGTTCCACCGGCCGGTTTCCCGTACTTCGCCAACCCTTCTATCGAGAGAGCGGGGAGCGAAGCGTGAATGTTGCGGGGCGCGCGCAAGAAGCTGCGCCGAAGCTTGCGCAGAGCCGGTCCGACGGGCCTGATAACGGCCGGGTGCGCCGTTCGGGCTGCCGGTTAGAGACCGGGCGCCACGCCCCGATAACAGGCACAGATGCCCAGGGACAACGGCCGGGCCGAGACCTCGGAGAAGCCCGCGGCCCGCAGGAGGGCGCACAGCTCGCCGCGGCTCATGAAGGTCTCGACGGATCTGGGGAGGTAGCGGTACGCGCCGGAGCGGTCGCCGGAGATCAGCGTCGCGGTGATCGGCATGAGGCGCCGGCAATAGAAGTCGTTGAACCAGCGGACCGGCGCGATCCGCGGCGTGTCGAACTCGAGGATGACCAGTCGACCGCCGGGACGCAGAACGCGCCGGAACTCGGCGACGGCGCGGGCGGGGTCTGCGACGTTCCGGATGCCGAACGCAATGGACACAACGTCGACCGATGCGGCGTCGATCGGGAGGTCCATGGCGTCGCCCTGGATGTACCCCGTCCTTGCGCGGATCGGCTCGGGGAGGCGTGCGAGCTTGGCGCGGGCGACGTCGAGCATCTCGGCGGTGAAGTCCAGTCCGATTACGCGGGCTGCGCCGGCGCGAGCCATCGCGATGGTGAGGTCCCCCGTGCCGCACGCGGCGTCGAGGACCACGTCGGTGGCCCGCACGCCGGCCCGGCGGACGGCGAATCTCCGCCAGGCCTGGTCCTGCCAGAGGGAATGCAGGCGGTTGTTGAGGTCGTACCGCCTTGCGATGGCCGCGAACATGCGCCGGACCTTGTCGGACTTGTCGGCGTGCCGGTGGGGGTCGGTCAGTTCGGTGGACGTCCAGGAAGGATGGGCCGCGGGCGCGGTCATGGGGCTAGGCTTCTCGTTGGACATGGGTCGGGCGCATCCTATGTCGTGTACCGGATCGTTCAACACGCGGATGGAGGTGCAGGCGTGAGTACTCGATGGGTCGCTGCCGGGTTCCTGGGGATCGTGACGGTCGGTGCGGTGGCGGGGTGCAAGACCAACGTGGCGACGGGGGACAAGATCCTGTCCGTGGGGATGGGGCGGCAACAGCAGATCTCGCTGGGGACCGACGCGGCGCCGCAGTTCACGCAGCAGTTCGGCGGCAAGGTGGGGGACAGCGTGCTGCAGGGGTACGTCACCGGGCTGGGGAACAAGATGGCCGCGAAGACCGAGGCGGACAACCCCACGCTGCCGTGGGAGTTCACACTCCTCAACTCGGACGTGATCAACGCGTTCGCGCTGCCGGGGGGGAAGGTGTTCATGACGCGGGGGCTGGCGGCGAAACTGGAGAACGAGGCGCAGATGGCGGGCGTGCTGGGGCACGAGATCGGGCATGTGACGGCGGAGCACGCGGCGCGGCGCATCTCGCAACAGATGGTGTTCACCGGCAGCGCGGCGGTGCTGGCCGTGGCGGTGGGGGTCGCCGACGAGAAGTCGAGCCTGCGGAAGTACGGGCAGATCGGGGTGCCGGCGCTGACATTCGGCGGGAACCTCGTGCTGCTGAAGTTCAGCCGCGACGAGGAGAGCCAGGCGGACAAGCTGGGGATGCGGTACATGTCGCGCGTGGGGTACAACCCCACGGCGCAGATGCAGGTGATGCAGATCTTGCAGCGGGAGGCGGGGTCGGGCGGTCAGCCGGAGATCCTGGCGACGCACCCGTATCCGGAGACGCGGATCCAGCGTATCCAGGTCCAGCTGGACACCGAGTACGCGGCGACGAAGAACAACCCGCAGTACGTGTTCAACCCGGAGCGGTACCGCTCGCAGTTCCTAAGCCGGCTGTCGAAGCTACCGCCGGCTCCCCCGCCCCCGCCTCCACCACCCGCGCCGACCGGGATGCTTGATCACGCCGGGAGCGTGACGATCTCGCTGAGTGAACCGTGGACGTGGTGCGCGCACTGCGCGGCGGCGAAGCGAGCGTGCGAGCAGTCGGGCGAATGAGACGCCGGCGCGGGCGCCTCAGGCCTGCCCTGGGCAGGGGAGGTTCCAGAAGCGCGCCCAGTTGCCCCAGGCGAAGGCTTGGATATCGGCGTCGCACCAGTCGCGGGCGCGGAGGGCGTCGGCCAGCCTGTCCAGGTCGCGCGGACGATCGATCCCGGCGGGGAGGCGAGCACCGGAGAAGCCGCCGTCCATGTCGCTGCCGAGACCGACGGCGCGCCGATGGCCGACGACCTCGCATACGTGCTCGACGTGGCGGACGCAGTCGTCAACCGTGGCCCGGCCGTCTTCGGCGATGCCGGGGGCCAGGAACTTGCTGTAGAGGTTGAGCCCGATCATCCCGCCACGCCGGGCGATCTCGCGGATCGCCTCGTCGGTGAGATGCCGCTGGAGGGCCAGGCCGGGCTGCGGGGGGAAGTGGGCGCGGCAGTTGGAGTGGGAGGCCATGACGGGCCGGTCGGTCGCGCCGTAGAGGTCGGCCAGTGCGCGGTCGGAGAGGTGGGAGACGTCGTGGACGATGCCCTCGGCGTCGAGTGCGGCGACGAGATCGCGCCCTGCGTCGGAGAGGCCGAGGTGGGTGCCGTTGCCGCCGGCGTAGCGCGAGGGCTTCCACCAAGCCAGGCCGACCGCGACAACCCCCCACCGCTTCCACCACGCGACGTCGTCAGGCGAGCGGATGGGGTCGGCGCCCTCGATGAGGATGCCCAGGCGGAGCGGGCGGGGGCCGGGGCCGTCGTCGGGCGCGTCCAGGGGACGGATCGCGCCGGCGTATTTCCACTCCTGGTAGACCGAGAGCTGGCGGAGGCCGGCGGCGAGCGCGCCGTCGGCGTCGCCGGCGCGGTAGGAGATCGGCTCTTCGGCTCCATCGGCCTCGGTGAAGATCGTGCCGAGGCATGCGAACACGCCGCCCTCGCGCATGGCGGGAAGTGTGACGGCCGCGGGCGGGTGCGGCGGCGCGGCGGGGTCGAGCGACTCCAGCGGCGCGAGCATGTCGCGTCCAAGGAGGGCGAGGTAGGCCAGGTCGAGGTGGGCGTCGAACCAGATGTGCGGCATGGGAGCGCGTGGGTGCGGAGCGAAAGGCCGGGCTCAGGGCTGCTTGGGCCTGGCCCGATGAGTGATCGGCGCGGGCTCAAGCGGGGTCGTGACGTTACCGGTGTTGAGCTGGTCGTGCCGGTGCATAAACCACCCCTGCCCGCGGTCGCCCGCGCCGGCGAATCCGGTGAGACAGACGGCGATTCCGTGCCGGTGCTGCTCGTCGCCGCCGAGGGCGAAAAAGACGTCGAGCTTGCCGTCGCCATCAAGATCCGCGATGGTGGGGCCGTGCATGCAGACTGCGGGCTGCTGCTCGAGCAGCGGCGCGGCGTCAAACTCGTAGAGCAGCACACCGTCGCACCCGCGGACGACGCGGAAGAGGCCCTTCATCGTGAGGAAGGCCAGGTCGGGCGTGCCGTCGCCGTCGAGATCGGCGACGCTGACGCCGCGGGTGACCGAGTCCATGCCGATGATCATGCCGGAGTGGGCGGGAACGCTGTAGAGAATGGAACCGTCGGCCTTAATGGCGGTGATGCGGTTGCTCGCGGCGATCACCTCTGGGCGGCCGTCGCCGTCGACGTCGACCATAACCGTTGGGGACATGAAATACGTGTCGCCGGGGGAGACAGTCCAGAGGGGCTTGCCGTCCGCCGCATGGAAGGCGTAGACCTTGCCGTCGTAGGAGCCGATGGCCATATCGGGCTTGCCGTCGCCATCCAGGTCGCCCACGGAGGTGCCGTGGTAGAGGTCGCCGCCGGTCTGGACTTTCCACAGTTCGGCGCCGTCCTTCCCGCTGACAGCGTGGACGGCCATGTCGCCCAAGGTTCCGCTTGGAAGACGCATGCGGAAGTTCGCCGCAACGAAGTCGGGCACGCCGTCGCCGTTCAGATCCATGACGACCGGACAGGATTGAACGGCGCCCGGGGCGACATGCAGAGTGCGGGTCACCGCGCCGTCGGAGCCGCGGATGACGTGCAGGTCACCCTTAAATGTGCCGACGACAATGTCGGGCTTCCCGTCGAGGTCCGCATCGCCGATCCAGGGCGGGGTGTCGATGCAGGCGCCGACGGCCAGGGGGGCGCGCCAGAGAAGCTTGCCGGTAGAGGCCTCGAAGGCCATGACGCTGCAGGAACTGGAGCCGGGGACGACGAGCTCGAGCTTGCCATCTCCGTCGAGGTCGGTGAAACGGCAGGAGGCGTCGAGGCAGTTCTCGGGCTGGAGGTGGTCGTCCTTGAACGACCAGAGCTCGAGCCCGTCCTCGCCGCGGAAGACGTGCACGGAACTGTCGCCGAAGTACGTCGCGATGGCGGCCGCGCCGAAGGAGTTGGATTTCAGTTCCTTGGACCACAGCACGTGCGGCGGGCCTATCAGCGGCGGGGGATGCGGCGTCTGCGCCTCGGGCTCTCGCGGGTGTGGCGCCTGCGCGGACGCGGGGGCGGGGGCGGGGCCCGGGGACTGGCCTTTCACGGGGGCCGGCAGCGGCGGGGTGGGGGTCTGAGGCGGCGTGGACGGGGTCTGAGCGACCCCGACGGCGGGCGAGGCGAGCAGGCCGAGAATGGCCGCCGCGGACGATCGAATGACAGCGTGTCGCATCGCCTGGTCCTTCGCTACTTGCCCAATGGCGGCCGCTTGGCGCCGGTGCGGTGGCGGAGGCGGACGGAGTCGATACCGAGCTTGAATCCCTGGGATCCGGCGTTCTTGCCCTGGCACTCCAGGCGGATGGTGTGGGAACCGGTGCCCAGGGTACGGTCGCCGAGGTCGCGCTCGTGGAGCTCGACGGTGGGGTTGTACAAGTCAATCTGCTCGCCGGTCGGTGCGCCGTCGAGGAGCATCCAGTAGCTGCCGAAGTCGTAGGAGTGGGTCAGGGGGACGATGAGGCGTCGGGGAACGCCCGCGTCGGCGGCGGGGACGTCGAAGGTGAACTCGAGCCAGGCGCCCTGCGCGCCGGCGTCGAAGAAGAGCTGGCCGGCGCCGGTCCAGGGCGAGCCGGCCTGAAGCGAAAGGCCGCCGCCCTCGGACTTGGCCTTGGCGAGCAGGTCCTTGCCCTCGATAATCGTGTCAATGGAGGGGAGCCTGCGGTCCTTGGCGCTGGGGAGCGTGGCGAATCGCTTGGGCTGCCCGTGCTGATACCAGAAGGCGACGGTAGCGAAATCGTCCTCGCGCTCGACGAAGCCCTCAACCTTGCCGGTGGTGGTCTCGTCGGCGGACATCCAGCCGGCGTGCTCGATCGTCAGGCGCAGGGACTTTGTAAACCGGACAGGGTCGGCAAGGTGCCAGCGGTACATCGTGCCGGTCTGGCCGAGGTCGCCCAGCCAGCCATCGAGCTGCGTGACGCCGAAGTAGGGGTAGCTTCCCTTCTGCATGCCCCAGGCATTGAGAAAATAATCCTCGGTGCCCGTTCCCTGCATCGTCGGTCTCCCCCCCTCCCCGCCGTCGATGTAGAACTTCTCATCGCCCTCGCCGAACCACTGCGGGCTCCGGGCGCGGACGGACATGACGGTGCCGACGTAGTGGCCGCCGCCCATGGGGGGCGCGGGCGGCGGCGCATTGATGCCGGCGACGGGCGGCGGCGGGGGCGGGGGCGGCGGCACCTCGATGTCGGCGATGAGATAGTCGGCGCCGAGCTTGGTCGGGAACTCCTGGCGGTACTGGGCGCAGAAGTAGGCGGTGTTGTCGGGGAGCGAGGGCTCCTTGGTGTAGTCGATCTGGAAGTAGAGCGCGGCGAGGACCTTGTCGGACTCGTTAGTCACGGTGATCTTCGCCGACTTGAAGAACGGCATCGGCCAGAAGCAGTTGTACGAATCGCCGCCCTGGACAATGACCGGAAGCGAGACGATCTCGGCGCGCCGGCCGAACCCCGCGGCGAAGAAGTCTCCCAGCGGCGCTTCGACTGCGGGCTGGGCGGCGCCGTCCCAGTACATGCGGAGGACGATCTCGGAGGGGTCGGCCGCGCCATCCTTGGAAAGCCAGGAGGGGCCGGGCTCGCCGAAGGTGAGCCAGATGTGGCGGATGACGCCGGGGCCGATGATGTCGGCCATGGTGAAGGTCTCGCCGGCCTTGACCCAGCGGTTGTCGGCGTTGGAGTTGGCATCCGGGGACGCGGAGGAGACGCGCGCGGAGACCGCGGGACGGGTGAGGGAGAGGTCGTCGAGGGGCGATTGGGCAAGGGCGGGGGCGGCAAGGACGAGGGCGGTCAGGGCGGCACGGGCGGCTGTGTGCATGGTGGGCCTCGGAGAAAAAAGTGGAAAGTGGAGAGAAGGGGAGGAGCGACGGTGCATGCTAACGCGCGGGTGGCCGGAAAGGGAGGTTCGCCGAGGCGTTGAGGTCCGAGCCGGACCGGTGCAAGGGGGCGACAGAAGCGGTATTCTGGGCGCATGGACACGGAGCAGGACATGGGCGGGCTTGAGGATGAGGCGCCCAGCGGGACGATCGATTGCCCCAAGTGCCATGCGACCATGAAGCGGGTGACGGTCGGGGACGTCGTCGTGGACCGGTGCCAGGCCTGCGGGGGGTTGTGGCTGGATGTGCTGGAGAAAGAGAAGTTGCTGGCGGTGAAGGGGGCCGCCAGGAAGGCTGATGCGGGGCCGCGGGCCGCGGCGCCGCGCCTGGATAAGACGACCAAGGGGAAGTGCCCGCGGGACAAGAGCACGCTAATCCACATGGTGGACCTGAAGCAGCCCCACGTCGGGTACGAGAGCTGCACGGTGTGCGGCGGGGTGTTCATGGATGCGGGGGAACTGACGGACCTGAGCGAGATGACGCTGAGGGAGTGGCTGCGGACCGTGGTGAGGTAGCGGCGTCAAGAAGCAACGACTTGTCGGGACGGGAGGGATCTCGAAAGGGGCAACGACGTGAGCGAAACCCAGAGGCGGAACGTGCGGCGTGCGGCTCGGGGCGGGATCCCGAAGGGGTGCCTCATCGCACTGGCAGTGTTCCTCCTGCTCGTTGTTGGCGTCGTGATCTTCGTGGCGGTGAGCTGGAAGGGGTGGGCGGCGTCAATGGCGACGGCGGTCACCGAGCAGGTCGTAAAGGAGTCGGGGCTGCCGCAGGACCAGAAGGACCAGATCCTGGCGGACGTGAAGAAACTCGGGGACGACTTCAAGGCTGGGCGGATCTCGACGGAGGACCTGGGGCGGGTGATGAAGACGATCGCGGAGAGCCCGCTGTTGCCGCTGGCGGGGGTACAGGCGGCGCGACAGAAGTACATCGAGCCGTCGGACATGAAGCCGGAGGAGAAGGCCGCGGCGATCCGGTCGTTGCAGCGGTTCGCGCGGGGGGTGTACGAGAAGAAGATCCCGCACGAGGACATCGACGACGTCGTGAAGCCGATCTCGACGCTCAAGCCCGACGGCCGATGGGAGTTGAAGGACAAGCCGACGCGCCAGGAGCTCGATCAGTTCGTGGCGAACGCCAAAAAGCGGGCGGATGACGCGAAGGTGCCGGATGAGGAGTTCGACCTGAATATCGCGAAGGAGCTGAAGAAGGCGATCGATCAGGCGCTCGCGAAGAAGTCAGGGGGTTGACACCTTGGCATCGTCTGGGGGGGGTGGGGCGCTGATCTCCTTGCCGCAATGGGGGCAGCGCCTGGGGTCCTCGCGCTCCTTGTTGAAGCGCTCGATGAACCCCGAACCGAGGATGCCGGTTGGGAGCGCCAGCATCGCGATCCCGAGGATCGCGGTGGCGCCGCCGATGAACCGCCCCAGCGGCGTGACCGGGTAGATATCCCCGTACCCCACCGTGGTGAGCGTGACGACGGCCCACCACGCCGCGGCAGGGATGCTCGAGAACCGATCGGGCTGGGCCTCGTGCTCGGCGAAGTACATGAGCGCGGAGGCCACGAGCATCAGCACGAGCAGGAAGGAGCAGCTCATCAGCAGCTCCTCCCTCTTCTCGCGGATCACCCCGCCGATGACGTGCAGGGCCCGCGAGTAGCGGGCGAGCTTGAGGATGCGGAACAGGCGGAACAGGCGGAGGATTCGGATGATGCGGAGGTCGGCGCCCAGGAACGGCAGGTAGAAGGGGAGGACGGCCAGGAGGTCGACGATCGCCATCGGCGTCACCATCCACCGCAGCCGCCCCCGCACGGGCCTGGCGAACCGGGGCGACTCCGTGCAGGACCAGAGGCGGAGCATGTACTCGGCCGTGAAGACGCCGACGGAGAAGACCTCGAAGGCGCTGAAGGCGCCGCGGGCGGCCGCGTGGATCGGCTCGACCGTCTCGGCGACCATCGCCACGATGTTCAGGATGATGAGCCCGAAGATGAAGCTGTGGACGAGCCTCGCCGTCGGGTCCGACGTATCGGCGAACTCCAGCAGTTGATGGATCCGTTGCTTGATGCGTCACCTCCTCCGCCGGCACGCTCGGGAGCGTTCTGGCGCGGATGATAATCGCCAACCTCGGCGTTCGCGTCGTCTGCGTTCGCCTGGTTCCTGCGCTGCTGCAGCAACCACGTCCCAAGCCCCTCATGGCGATACGCCTGGTCCCAGCAGCCGTGGTTCAGATCGGGGTAGAGCGTCAGCCTCGGCTCGGGGCCGCGGGGACCGGCGCTAGGGTGGGCCGCGCGGAGGGCGTCCACCATTCTCTGCGTCTCCTCCGGTTTTACCGCGTCGTCCTTCAGACCGTGAAAGGCCCAGACCGGCGTGCCGGCCACGGCCAACTCGTCGACGATGCCGATCGGATCGCCGTAGCCGCAGATGGGAGCAATGGCCGCAAAGACCTGGGTGTGGCGCGAACCGAGCACCCACGACCCGTGCCCGCCCTGGGAAAGGCCGGTGAGGGTGATGCGCGCGGGGTCGATGTGCCACTCCCGGCGAACGGCGGCGAGCTCATCCATCACCATGCCGTCGTACTCCTCCCACTGCTTCTCCGGGTCGGGCTTCTGGGGCATGAGGATGATGCAATGCCACTCGACAGGGTCGAGGAGGGCGGCGGGCCCGACGCCGACGGCGGCCTGTCGCTGGCCGTCCTCGCCGCACTCGCCCTTGCCGTGGAGGAAGACGACGACAGGCCACCCCCTCACCTTCGATCCGTCATAGTTCCGCGGCACATAGACCGCGTACCTGCTGCCCGATTCGAGCCGGCGGAAGAGCAGGCCGGTGGCGAGCCCTGCCCTCCCGGCACCCGGCGCGGCGGCGCAGCCGGCGAAAGCGGCGATCAAGAGCACGATTCTGATCCCGAGCGAGGCGATCACTGGATTGGGGAGCGACATGGGAAGCAGGGTAGAGCCTTCGCACCGCCGTCGGAGCGTCACCTGCGCCGGAGACTCACGCCCGAAATCTGCGCCACGGCGCTCGCGAGCTCGTCGAGCGGAATCTCGAGCCCCGCGGAGAAACCCATCGCCCATTTGACTCCGAAGACCAGCTACGAGCACCGGCGCAAGAGGCGATGGGGGCGGGAGAGCCCGGCGAGAAAAGCGGCGGGGTCGGCCGGGACAACCAGCAGCATGCGCGGCGTGCGGCGCAATCGGCTTGCCTCTGCAAGGACCAGACCGCCCACCTGGCTCCACGCCAGCGCCACGTGGCGACCTGCCGGCAGCATCTGGCGTATCCCGGATTCACCGATGACCGCGGCGATCCTGTCGCCCGTCCCCCACCGCCAGCTCCACCAGGCCAGAGCTGCGAACAGAAGCATGAAGGCCGCGCAGAACCCGGCCACTCCAACAGCCCACTCGCCCGATTGAGGCGCCGAATATGCAGTCATCGCGGCGAAGAACATCGCCATGGCGCCGCTCATGACCAGGCTCAGGATGGCCTGGGACTTGTGCCAGCGCACGATGATGTCCTGTCCCTTGCTCAAGCCGGGTACGGTTGTTGATCCCTTGCGCATGTCGTCCACCGCCACCCACGGTATCAAGCATCGCGCCGCTTGTTGAGAGGATGGATCCGCGGGATTGCTCGCCCCAGGAACTCGCTCATCCCGGGCATGTGATCACCCGGTCGCGCCCCGCCTGAGGGCCGGGAGATTCAATGAGAACCCCGCAATCGCCGTGCTCACAAGTTGATCGGCCGCCACCGGGACCTCGACGAACCTGTTCCGATCATCCCGCCGCCAGCAGCGGACCGCGCCCGAATCGGGATCGACGACCCAGTATTCGCGGGCGCCAAAGCGACCGTAATCCTCCCGCTTGGTGTTCAGGTCCAGCGCTCGCGTCCCCCGCGAGAGAACCTCCACCACCAGGTCCGGCGCCAGCGTCAAGGGATCGGGCAGTCCCACGAGCGTGCCCGGCCGGTAATACACAAGGTCGGGACGGTAGACCAGGTCCGGGGCGAGCCTCAGGTCGACGTCCGGCAACAACTCTCCTCCGTGCGCCTCGACGTGCCTGTCAATCTGGCGGATGAGGAGCATCACGATCTTCTGATGGCGGGACGTTGGGCTTGGCGACATCACCACGAGTCCATTGATGAGTTCGTACCGCTCGCTGGTCGGACCAATCGCGAGGTACTCCTCCGCCGTCATGCGCAGCCCACAGTACGTCTCAAACTGGCGCGGCGCGGCCGACATCGCATCGATTATACATCCTTCGCCCGCAACCGCAGCTCTTGGGCACGGCCCGACCATTCAAACCGTGATGGTCGCGGGCCTGCCCTCGACCGCAAACTCCGCCTCGGTCTTCCCCTTGATCTCATCCACCGTCACGCCCGGCGCCAGCTCGGTAAGGACGAACCGGCTCTTTTCGTCATCGAAGTTCATCACGCACAGATCGGTGATGAGCATGTGCACGCACCGCTGCCCCGTCAGCGGCAATGTGCACGTCTTCACCAGCTTGGCCGTCCCGTCCTTGGCGTTGTGCTCCATGGCGACGACGACCTTCTTGACGCCGGCGACCAGGTCCATGGCGCCCCCCATGCCCTTGACCATCTTGCCGGGGATCATCCAGTTGGCGATGTCGCCCTCCTGGGAGACCTGCATGGCGCCGAGGATGCACATGTCGATGTGCCCGCCGCGGATCATCGCGAAGGAGTCGGCCGAGGAGAAATAGGCCGCGCCGGCGCGGGCCGTGATGGTCTGCTTGCCGGCATTGATCAGATCCGGATCGACCTCGGCGTCGGTGGGGAAGGGGCCGATGCCCAGGAGGCCGTTCTCGGATTGCAGCCAGACGTCCATCCCCGGCGGGATGTGGTTGGCGACCAGGGTCGGCATGCCGATGCCGAGGTTGACGATGTAGCCGTCGCGGAGTTCCCTGGCGGCGCGCTTGGTGATCTCGTCGCGTGTCAGTGCCATGGGGGGATGATACGGGATGGCGCGATCGGGCGGATAAGCAGACAACGGGGCCGGGCGGGCGCCGCCCATACACTCCCGGGCAATGGACGAAAAGACGCGGGCACAGCCCGAAGCGCCGGTGGCGGGCACGGGGGAGGAGGAGAAGGGCGAGCCGGCGCGCAGCCGCGGCGCGGCGCTGCTGCACTGGGCGAAGTTCATCGCGCAGATCGTCGTGCCGATCGGGGTGGTGTGGCTGGTGTGGTTCGAGCTGAAGACGATCGACGTCCGCCAGACACGCGCGGCGTTGCACGAGGCGTCGCTGGGCCCGCTGGCGGCGGCGGTGCTGTCGGCGGGCCTGACCCTGGGGGTGATGGGGCTCTACGACGTCGTGTCGTTCGGATCGACTCCGACGATGCGGGGGGGGCACCGGTGGCGTCTGGGGGTGCTGATCTTCGCGTGGACGAACTTCCTGACTCTAGGGCCGATCGGGGGGCCCGCGCTGCGCCTGCTGTTCTACCGGCGGGCGGGGATGGAGCCGGGGGCGATCGTGCGCGGGCTGGGACGGATGTACGGGGCGATATTCACGGGGCTGGGGGGGTTCCTGCTGGCGTCGCTGGTGCCCCTGCCGGACGGGCTCAGCGCGGCGGTGAACGTGAGCCTGCGAGTGGCGATGGCGGCGGCGCTGGCCATGGCGATGGCTCACGGGCTGCGGTTGGCGGCGTTGCGCGTGGGGAGGTTGCGCGCCGACGTGCCATCGGGAGCGACGGTGACGCGGCTGGTCGTGGTCGCGATGCTGGACTGGATAGGAGTGACCACGACGTTCTGCCTGGTGGCGAGGTCGCTGGGGATTCAGATGGCCATCCCCGACATCATGAGGGCGCTGTTCCTCGGGCACGCGGCGGGGATGGCCAGCATGGTGCCGGGGGGACTGGGGAGCGCGGACCTGGTGTGGCACAACCTGATGGTGCGGGCGGGGACAGACGGGAGCGCGGCCGCGGCGTGCGTGCTCTTGTTCCGGGCGGTGTTCTACGTCCTGCCGTGGGTGACCTCGCTCCTGGTCATGTACACGATGTTCGCGGGGCGGAGCGACGCGGTGCTGAAGTGGCAGCGGCGGATCCTGGCCGCGGCGGCGGGGGTGAACGCGCTGGTGCTGCTGGCGAGCACGGCGACGCCGGCGGTGCGGGACAGGCTGAAGATCGTGAACGACATGCTGCCGCTTGACGCGGTAGAGGCGTCGCACGCGGTCGCGGTGGTGAGCGCGGGGATCATGCTGTTCCTGGTGCGGGGGCTGCTGCGGGGATACCGCGCGGCCTTCAGCACGGCGGTGGCAGCGCTGATCATGTCGGGGGTGGCGCACATCCTGAAGGGGGGCGACTACGAGGAGGCGGGGATCTGCGCGGGGATGCTGCTGCTGCTGCTGGGGGCCAGGAGGGCGTACACGAGGCGGGGGAGGATCCCGATCGGGTGGGAGCTGACCAGCGCGGCGGCCATCGGATCGTTCGCGTTCTTCTTCGTGGTGGGGATCACCGCGTACAACAAGGTGCCGTACCGCAGCGAGATGTGGACGAAGTTCTCGACGAAGGCGGAGGCGTCGCGGACGCTGCGGGGGGCGGCGCTGCTGGCGGGGGTGGGGCTGGTGTTCGTGCTGAGGCAGGCCCTGAGACCGGTGCGGCAGACGGTGATCGCGCCGCCGGAGGAGATCGACCGGGCGATGGCGTTCATGCGCGCGAGCGGAACGAGCGCGGCGCCCCTGACGGTCGCGTGCGGCGACAAGGGGGCGTGGTGGTGGCACCCGGGGGACGGCGCGGGCGAGCCGGCCGGGCTGGCGGTGTACCAGCGGCGCTCGGACAAGATGATCATCCTGGGGGACCCGGTGCTCGGGGCCGGGGGCGGTGCGCCGGGGCTGCTGGCGGCGCTGCAGGCGTTCGCGGACTCAGAGGACCTGGACCCGGTGTTCTACCAGGTGAGCGAGCGGTGGATGGCGCCGCTGCACGAGTTCGGGTACACGTTCTTCAAGCTGGGGGAGGAGGCGGTGGTCGATGTTCGGACGTTCACGCTGGAGGGAGCGCCGGCGCACGGGTACCGCAAGACCATCAGACGAGTGGAGCAGGCGGGGGTGAAGTTCGAGGTCATCTCGCCGCCGCACTCCGACGAGGTGATCGCGAAGGCTCGCGACGTGAGCGACGCGTGGCTGAGGGAGAAGGGAGTCGGAGAGATGCAGTTCTCGCTGGGGTACTTCTCACCGGCGTACCTCCAGCGGTGCCCCCTGGCGGTGGCCAGGGATGGCTCGGAACAGATCGTGGGGTTCCTGAACGTCCTCTGCACGCGCCCCGGGGGCGAGGTGACATTCGACCTGATGAGGACCAAGGGCGGGGTCGCGGACGGGCTGATGGAGTACCTCATGCTGCGGACCATGGAGTGGTCGCGCAACCAGGGGTACGCGGCAGTCAACCTGGGGATGTCGCCACTCTACGACGTGGGGATGTACCGATCCGCGTTCGCGAAGGAGCGGCTGGCCCGGACGCTCTTCGAGCACGGGGAGCGGATCTACAACTACCGCGGCCTGCACCAGTTCAAGGACAAGTTCAGGCCGGTGTGGGAGCCGCGGTTCATGGCGTACCAGCGTCCGTGGGAGTGGCCGTCCAGCGTGCTGGCGGCGACGTCGCTGATCCGGGCGGGATCGCCCGCGGATCGGCGGAGGATCGAGGAGGCGAGGATGGGCAGGAGTGTCAGCGATGGCGATGGGATGACGGGGTGACGAGAATGGAGTGTTCAGGCGCGGGATCGACCCCGGTCGCACGCGCCATCGCAGAAGGAGCGCCGGATGTACGAGCATCGCAGGCAGCCGCTGATCCCGCTGGCGGAGTTCGCGCGGCGGATGGGGTGGAACGCCGCGTGCGCCCTGCTGCTCATGGCGGTGTCGCTGAGCGGGGGCGCCTGCGGGTATCACTGGCTGGCGCAGATGGGGTGGATGGATTCACTGCACAACGCCGCCATGGTCCTGACGGCGATGGGGCCGGTGGAGAAGATGCCGTCGGCGGCGGCGAAGCTGTTCGAGACGGCCTATGCGCTCTTCAGCGCGGCGGTGTTCCTGACAACGTTCACACTCCTGGTGGCGCCGCTGGCGCACCGGTTCCTGCACCGGTTCCATCTCGCGGCCGATGAGGAACAGGAACCAGGCGCGAGCCGCTGACGCGATAGACTCGGGCGCCGCCGCGCCGTCTCAGTATCACGTCCAACCTGTAGAACGAGCGGCAGAACGGGCCGCTCAGCCGCTCTGCCCCCTGCCGCCCGGCACGCCACCTATGCCCGACCTCTCCCGCATCCAGGCCCTCTCCTTCGACTGCTACGGCACCCTCATCGATTGGGAAATCGGCATCCTCAAGGCCATCCGGCCCGTCCTCAGCGTCCGCGGCATCCGGGCCGATGACGCCGATCTGCTGCGCCTCTTCGCCCGCCTCGAGGCCGAGCAGGAGACCGGCTCGTACCAGCCCTACCGCGACGTGCTCCACCGCGTCATGGTCGGCATCGGCGCACACTTCGGCGTCGAGTTCCAGGAGCGCGAGCGCGATCGCCTGGTCGAGTCCATCGCCCGCTGGGAGCCGTTCCCCGACACCGTCGCGGCCCTCGAGCGCCTCCATCTGAGGACACCGTCGCACCCCAAACTCGTCGTCTGCTCCAACATCGATGACGATCTGTTCCAGGCGACCTACGGCAAGCTCGGCATTCCCCTCGACCGGATCGTCACCGCCGAATACTGCCGCAGCTACAAGCCCGACCCACGCCACTTCCGCGTCGCCCTCGCCCTGCTGGGTCTCCCGCCCGACCGCGTCCTCCACGTCGCCGAGAGCCTCCGCCACGATATCGCCCCCGCCAAGGCCCTGGGCATGCCCACCGTCTGGGTCAACCGCCACAAGCACCGCCCGGGCCCCAGCGCCAGCGGCTCGGGCGACGCCGTGCCGGACCTGGAGGTGCCGGACCTGAAGTCGTTGGCGGAGTTGATCCGTTGAACGGTGAGCCAGAGGCATCGTGCCGCGGACGCGACGGACGCGGCGCGCACGCCCGGGGGGCGATTATCGGCGTCCGGCGCGGCGGCTGAGACGCTGAAAGAACGAAAGCTTGAGCAGGACGCTCCCCACCACCATCGGGATGATGCCCACCGCGCCGACGAGAGCGAAATGGGTCATCCGGGCGGACGCGCCCGCCTCGGCATTCGCCGGCTGGTTGAGAGGATCGTTCACCGCGCCCTGGTAGAGCGAGGCGAGCGCCAGCAGCGCATTGCCCAGCCCATACAGGATCACGCCGGCGCCGGCCAGCAGAAGAACTGTCCCGATGACGGCCCGCATGGCTGACAATATGCCGCCGGCCCAAGGGTGGCCCTTCAGAGCCGCCGCAGCCGCTTGCGGACCGCACGCACCGTGTGCCGGAGCCGCGCCGCCAGGATCGAGCCGGCGCTGAGCCCGCGGGCGCCCGCATCAGGCGGCGGCGGGTGCGGCGGCATCGCCAGGGAGGGATTCCAGACGGCCCTGAGCGATCGCCACGCCGGCTCGTACCGGTGCACATCGAGACAGTCATAGTCCCGCGGCAGAACGGCGTGATCGCAGCCGGGGCAGATGACGGCGTCGTGCGTGCCGCCGTCCGCGGGCCAGGGGAGCGCCGACCCGCACCTCAGGCAGCGCCGCTCGCGGACGATGCGTTCCTTGGCCAGGCCATAGCTGCTCCAGATGAGAGCAACACACAGCAACGCCGCGGGGATCGCGATCGCCGCATCGGCCAGGCCGGGGTTGAACACATTCGTCAGGGCGACCAGCGGCACCCAGCCGGCCGCGACCACCAGCGCGATGACCGCCATGATGTGCTCACGAAGGACGAGGCGCTCGGCCGCGCCGGCCACGAGGCGGTCCTGCTCGCGCCGCGCCATCGCAACGCATGGAAGGTCGTCCAGGTCGACCGGCGACCAATGCGGAACCGGGCGCGGGAGCTCCACGGCCACGGGCGGGTAGCGCCGAAGGGTGCGCGCCCGGGCGTTCTGAAGGGCCTCGAGGCAGCCCGTTGGCGGGTGGTACATGCCCAGGTTGAAGGGAGAGGCGCAGCGCGGGCAGGTACCGCCGCCGGTCCCATCGGTGAGCGTCTCCAGCAGAGACAGCCCGCAGTGAAAGCAGCGCCGGCGCTCCACGATCAGCCCGGCCTGGAACTGCACCCGAAGAGCGTACCAGGCCAGCCACGCGCCAAGCACGGCGAGGACATCGACAAGCTCCCGCCAGGCGAAGAGGCCGCCGTACTCCCAGGGCGTCCAGAGCGCGACGGCCTCGTTGGTCGCAAGCGCGGCGAGAATGACGCCGCAGAAGATCATCAGCTCCCGTTCGTGCGGAACCCGTCGGCGGCACAGCCGCACCGCCGAGCGCCGAACAGCCCGATCGAAATCGGCCCCGGTGGCATGGACCGACGGCGCAACCGCGGTCGGCGGAAGCTCAAGAATCGGCCGCTCAGGAGAGACTTCCATTGACCCCGCCTCACGTCGGCAACACCCAACATGATCGTTGGCCTGTCATCGGGGGCGGGGGGGGCGGTCCCGAGAAGCGGAGGTCCCTGGCCAAGGGGAATCGCGGCAACCCGGGCACCCGCGGCCACCGCGGCAAGGAGGTACCCAAGACGGGGTAGGTCCTGTTTGCGCGCCAAATCAGGGTAATAGGTGCAGATTCTCTTGCGATTTCGCGGCCCAGGCGTAGAGTGGGTAAGGGCCCAGGGCTTAGTTAGGGCCTAAGGCCTGACTGACCGGGGGGGGACGGGATGGGGACACACGACAACAGACGATGCGCACCGGAAGGCGGCTCCCCTTCCCACTGCTTGCTGCTTTCTGCTCGCTGCTTACTACTCGCGCGTGCGCGCACATATTGGCGGGTGCTAACCGCATCAAGTCACGCCGCCACAACCACTTACAGCGAAAAGCACACCACGGAGAAGTCGCAAAAAGTCGCAAAAAGTCGACGAAAGTCAACGGAAGTCGAAGAAAGTCGCGCCGAAGTCAACGCAACCCGCTCGGAAGTCGCGCCAAGTCGGCGGAACCGGGAGATTGGGACCGAACTCTGGTCGCGCCCTGCGCACTTCAGGGTTCCGACGTGCACAAACGGGCCAGATCGCACACAACATCTTGCAAATCAACAACCTACAAGCGTTCACTCCGCCGGAGGATGTCCAAAACTCTCAAAAACTCTCGACGTTTGGTTCTGCCCCTTCCCCACGTCCCCGCGTCCTCCTCCCCGCGCCCTCCGCGCCTCCGCAAGAGCTGCTTTCAGGGTGGGCGCACAGCCGGCGGCCCAAAAAACCTCAAAAAACTCCAAAAAACTCACCCGAAACCTCACGAAACTGGGGTGAAACCTCAAAAAACTCAGCCCGAACCCCGCCGAACCGGGCGAAACCCTTCCCCCCTTCGGTGCCTACCCCTTCCTCACCGTCCTCTGCTCGATCCGCCTCTCGCTCACCGTCTGCACGACCCGGTTCACATAGTTCCCCGGCGTGTGCACCTGGTCCGGCTCGATCGCCCCCGCCGGCACGATCTGGTCAACCTCGGCGATGACGAACGCCGCCGCGGCGGCCATCATGGGGTTGAAGTTCCGCGCGGTCTTGCGGTACACGAGGTTCCCGAACCCGTCGGCCTTGTGCGCCTTGACGAGCGCCAGGTCCGCGTACAGCCCGGTCTCGAGAACGTACTCGCGCCGGTGCGCATGCCCCGGGTCCCGCGGCCGGACTCGCGGCTCCATCGCCGCGTACGTCCCCGTCGTCGCCGTCGGCGTCCGGTTCTGGTGCTCCGTGTCCTCGCTGGGGCGGTAGAACTCGCGGATCTCCTTCCCCGCGGCCACGGGCGTGCCGACTCCCGTGGCGGTGTAGAACGCCGGGATCCCCGCGCCTCCGGCGCGGATCCGCTCGGCCAGCGTCCCCTGCGGGTTAAACTCGACCTCGAGCTCGCCCCCGAGGAACTGCCTCTCGAAGATCGCGTTCTCGCCGACGTAGCTGGAGACCATCTTCCTGATCTGGCGCGTCTGCAGCAGCAGCCCCAGGCCGAAGTCGTCGACCCCGGCGTTGTTGGAGATGCAGGTCAGGCCCTTGACGCCCGTGTCTCGCAGCGCGCGGATGAGGTGCTCCGGGATCCCGCAGAGCCCGAACCCCCCCACCATCACCGTGATCGCGTCGCGGATGACGCCGCTCTGGCGGAGGTCCGCCATCGCGTCGCCGGCCGTCTTCTGGACCTTGTTCACCATCGGGCGTCACTCCCTCAGAACAGCTTCGCCTGGTCCTTCACGTCCTTCACGCGGCTGTCGAGGTCCTTGATCTCCTCGATGATCTCGCCCGCGCTGTTGAACTGGTGGTACTCGCTGGCGTAGCGGATATACGCCACCTCGTCCATGTCGCGGAGGCGGCGCATGACCTTGACCCCGATCTCGCGTGAGGGAACCTCGCGGTCGTACTCCCGGTGGACCTCTTCCTCGACCTCGTCGACGACCCGGGCCTTGGCCTCCTCGGGGATGGGGCGCTTGCCGCACGCCGCCGTGATGCCCCGGAGGATGTTGTCGCGGTTGAAGGGCACGTGCGTACCGTCGCGCTTGATGACCATCAGCCGGGCGGATTCCTCCACCCGCTCGTACGTGGTGAACCGCTTCTCGCACTTCAGGCACTGGCGCCGGCGCCGGACGACCCGCCCCGCCTCGCTGGCGCGGCTGTCGATGACCTTGTCGTCGTTGTGCCCGCAGTAGGGACAGATCACGCGTCGGACCTCGCGGCCTCGTGGGGGTGGGGGGGGGAGAACGGAGATGCCAGCAGGGGATTGGGCCGGGGATTCCCGCCGGGTACAAGCGGTGGTATGGTGACCGGTCTTGGCGGGCGCGTCAAACCGGAAAAACGACAGCCCCGGCCGGCACCGGTTCCCCTTACGGAAAACGGGCGACGGTCGGGGCTTGGGAACGCGCCGGTGCGTGCTCGGCGTGCAGAACGAAGTCGACGCCGCGGCGGCCAGAAATGCCTACTTGCCCTGGGGGCGAGGCTCGGTGAAGAAGGTGTTCAGGATCGGGATATCGGCCAGGAACGGCACGCCGCGCGGACGGAGCGACAGCTCGTCGGCCTCGATGATCCTGCCGGATCCCGGCGTCACGACGATCGCGACCACCTGGCCCCCCTCGGCGCCCAGGTCCAGCGCGTGCGGCTCGACCGGATTCATCAGGGGACGGAAGAGCCGCTCGATCATGGCGACGTCGTGCTCGCTCCCTGTGATCACCAGCGAGCGCGCCGCCTGATCGGTGACCATGGTGATCGGCTTGATGTGACCCGGGCCCCACACCTCGATCAGGCCTTGCAGGACCCGCATGGAATCGAACGCGTCGATCGGGAAGGAGCGCGCGCCGACCGCATCGGCGTGCTTGCCATTCCCATCGGCCGCCTTGGGCGCAGGGTCCGGGGCCGCCGGGCGATCGAGCTGGTCGAGGAGCTGGCCCACGGCGCGCAGCTCGTCGGCCGATCCCTGGACGATGAGGGAGTTGCTCCGCGCATCGGCGTTGATGTTGACACCCGGCTGGTCCCGCAGCGTGTGGCTCTCGCGCAGCGTCCCCGCCGCCTCGGTCGCCGCGACGTGCTTCAGCGCGTACACGCGCACCTCTTTCGGCGCGTCGCCCGCGCCCGCGGGCTGCGCGCCCGCGAGAGGATCGGCCGGCGTGGTGCGTGCCGAGTGGCCGACCCCCGCCGGCTGCTCGGCCAGTTCGCCCAGCAGCCAGGCGATCTGCCGGTGGTAGCGGCGCGGGGCCTGGATGAACATCCGGGAGCCGACGATCTTGATCTCGCCGTTCTGACCCCCGTTGTCCCTCCAGCCCTTGGTATCGACGAACGTCTGGATGAGCTCGCGGAGATCGCCCTCGCTCACCGTGGACTGAAGGTGCGCGATGTCGTAGCTGACAAGCTCGATCTCGTGCTGGTCGAAATAGGCAACCGTCGCGATCTCCACGTGCCCCTGGACAATCCGGTAGTCCGGCTGCGACTCGTGCCCCGTGCTCGCGGCGAGGACCTCGCCGAGCATGCGGACGAACGTCGGGAAGCTGACATCCCTGACCTTGATGTTCACCGCGGCCTCGCGCCCGATTCCCGTTCCCTCCAGCTCGAACCACTGCACCAGCACCGGCATCTCGGCCCATTTCGAGACATACTCGAGCACGTCGCTCAGAGGCACTTCCTTGAACTCCCCGGAGATTCTCTTGTTCGCCAGCGTGTCGGAATCGGCCAGCGGCTGGAAGACCGACGTGCGGAGGACCGCACGGGGCGTGCGGCGCCCTTCGCCGTCGCCGCCGGGCTGGGCCTGCGCCAGGACGGTGGCCAGAAAACCGCTGACGTCCTTCTCTCGCCTGGTGAGCGAGGTGATCTCGTCGCGGTGCCGCTGCATCAGAGCCGCGACCGCGGCGTCCACGACCGCCGCGTCGCCGGGCTGGTCACCCGGCCGGGCCAGCGTCGACGTGTCGGCCGGAGCATGTCGCGCAGATCCGCCGGCACTCGTGCTGACGGCCACGATGCTGAGGCCCAGTGCCGCCCCCGCAAGTGTGAACATCGCCGCGCTCATGAGGAGTCTCCTTTGTGGATATCGGCGTGCGGCCCGGTAGCGCTGGGCCAGCGAGGCGGCCTCGCCGAGCTCGGCGACCGCCTGACGGACGGACTGGTCTTCATCGCCCCCGGAGAGCATGAGGTCGCGGATGCGCTCGCGGAGGTGGCCCTCCAACTCGTCGCGGACCGACCGGGATTCCCCCGTCGGCCAGCGCAGCAGCCGCTCGAACATCGTCAGCCACGCATCAACGGCATCCTGCGGACGCGACACGCCCGCCGGCGGATCCACCCCCGGGGCCTTCTGGCCGGGTAGCGTCCGCGCCGGTCGCGATGGCGATGAATGGATGCGCATCGTCATCCGCGGCCCCCCTCCGCGCCCTTGGGCGCCCCGGGAAGGAACGACTCGATCATCGAGAGGTACGCCTTGTGGGCCTCGATCCGCTGGACAAGCCGCTTCCGCCCCTTGGGGGAAAGGCGGTACCACTTGCGACGCCGCCCCCCCTCACCCGCCTCGGCGCTGTCGGCCTCCCCGCCCGCCTCACCCGCCGCACGGTCCGACTTGACCGTCTCCCACGTGCTGGCGATCAGGGCCTGCTTTTCCATGAGGTTCAGAAGCGGGTACAGCACACCGGGGGAGAGCTTGATCTCTCCTCCGGATTGCCCTGCGACGCGCTTGGTAATGGCGTAGCCGTAGAGCGGCTCTTCCGCCAGGACGCAGAGGATCACCAGTTCGGTGGGGTCGTGCTTGAGGTCGGGGCCGGGCATCGCGTCTTCCTATACTCTCGGTACAATATATCGGTTCCAGATATATTCGTCAAGCACCGCCCTCAGTTTGCCAAGACCCGGCGTGGTAGGCTGCTGAGATGGCAATCTCCGTGCTCTTCGACCGCCGGCGGAGCTTCTGGAAGTGGTTTTCTCGCCACGAGGACCGACTCGCCGGTGCCGCGGCCTCCGACCCGATACGGTTTCTCGGGAACGTCGTCCGCCGCCTCCGACGGGTTCACCGGTCGCTTGTGTGCGAGCTCGGGCCTGAGGCTGACGGCAAGCGCCAATTCGTGATCAGCGCCGACGGTAACAAGACCGCGTTCCCCGTGGTTGTCGAACTCGCGAGTATGGCGCCGCCGCTCCGTCGTTGGACGATCGTGAAGTTCCGCCAGCGCAATCAGGATCTCGACGAGTTCACTCTCAGGTTCGGCGAGATCGAAATCAAGCCAAGCGACGTTGAAGTTCACGCCGAGCCAGTCGGCGAAGTCATCGGTCTCATGCTCTTCATCCGCGGGTGCACCGGCTCGGACGACCGATACGCGCGTGCAGCGTTCATCCTCCTCGACCAGACGCTCGGCGAGTTCGACATGGAAACGAAGGTCGGTCCGGTCGAGGTACTCCCGTTTGAGTCGCATCGCGACTTGCGCCGGCTCCCGCTCGTCAAGCTACCCGCAACGTTCGACACTCTCGCCGCTGGCTTGCGGGCGCGCGCTGACCAGGCCTGATTCTTCGAGGGGCAATGCCCTTGCTCTCGCCCCGGCCATCGGCTACGCTCTCCACAATGAACGCGGCCACCACCACGACGACCACCACGACTCGACGAGGGTGAAGCCGGCCCCCTCGCGGACGACATCCGTCTGAACCACGATCGCCCGGCCCACAAGGCCGGGTTTTTTCTTTCCCTTCTTTCATCAAATCCCGAGAGCCGATCCCCAGACCCGAACACCGGACCCTCCCATGCCCACCATCACCCTCCCAGACGGCTCCAAGAAGTCCTTCGACAAGCCCGTCTCGGCCCGCGAGGTCGCCGCGGCCATCGGCCCCGGCCTTGCCAAGGCCGCCATCGGCGCCAAGATCGACGGCAAGCTCTCCGACCTGTCCACCGTCATCGACCACGACTCCTCGCTCGCGATCGTCACCGCGCCCAAGCCCGGGCAGGCCGCGTCCGCCGATGCTCTGTTCCTGATGCGGCACTCCGCCGCGCACGTCATGGCCGAAGCTATCCAGGACGTCGTCGGCAAGGACGTGCTCCTCGCCTACGGCCCACCCACCGAGACCGGCTTCTTCTACGACATGTTCGTCTCCGAGGGCAAGAAGCTCTCCAGCGACCACTTCGCGGCGATCAACAACCGCATGGCCGAGATCATCAAGGAGGACCGGCCGTTTGCGCGGTACGAACTTCCGGCGAAGGAAGGGCTCGACAAGGTTCGCAGCGAGGGGAACAAGTACAAGATCGACAATGCCGAACGGGCAGTTGGTCTTGAGAGCAGCCAATACCAGGATTGGAAGGGGAAGAGATCCGTAAGCCAGTCAACTTTGGGACTTGTGTCTCACTCCGTGACCTCGCGTCCACCTCTCTCCTTCTACGCCACCGGCCAGCCCGGCAAAGACTGGGAAGACCTCTGCCGCGGCCCGCACGTCCCCTCCACCGGTCGCATCGGCGCCGCCCGCGTCATGTCACTCGCCTCCAGTTACTGGCACGGCGACGAGAACTCCGACCGCCTCACCCGCGTCTACGGCACCGCCTTCCCCGACCAGAAGCAGCTCGACGAGTACCTCGTCCAGCTCGAGCAGGCCAAGGAGCGCGACCACCGCGTCATCGGCAAGAAGCTCCGCCTCTTCCACATCGACGAAGACGTTGGCCAGGGACTCATCCTCTGGACCCCGCGCGGTTCCATCATCCGCAAGGAACTCCAGTCCTTCATCGGCTCCGAACTCAAGAAGCAAGGCTACACCGAGGTGTTCACCCCGCACATCGGGCGCCTCGAGCTCTACAAGACCTCCGGGCACTTCCCCTACTACAAGGACTCGCAGTTCGCGCCGATCATCGAACGCAATGCCCTGGAAGAGCTCGGCCGTTCCGGCTGCACCTGCGCGGAGATGCTCAACCGCGTCGAGGGGGTCTCCGCGCGCCTGGCCGCGGGAGTCAACGAACGCACCAAGGCTCAGACCATCACCCCGGACCGCATCCTTCCCGATGACCAGCTCGTCGAGGGCTTCATGCTCAAGCCCATGAACTGCCCCCACCACGCCAAGATCTTCGCATCGTCCCCCCACTCCTACCGCGACATGCCCGTCCGGCTCGCCGAGTTCGGCACCGTGTACCGCTGGGAGCAGTCCGGCGAACTCAACGGGATGACCCGGGTGCGCGGCTTCACCCAGGACGATGCCCACCTCTTCTGCACCGACGATCAGCTCCCCGCGGAGATGCAGGGCTGCCTCTCCCTCGTCAAGATCATCTTCGGCACCCTCGGAATGAAGGACTACCGCGTCCGCGTCGGCCTCCGCGATCCCGATTCCAAAAAGTACACCGGCAGCAAGGAGAACTGGGACAAGGCCGAGGCCGCCTGCCTCGCCGCGGCCGAGTCTCTCGGCGTCCCCTTCAACCGCGAGCCCGGCGAGGCCGCGTTCTACGGCCCCAAAATCGACTTCGTCGTCAGGGACGTCATCGGGCGCGAATGGCAGCTCGGCACCGTGCAGGTCGACTACAACATGGCGCTGCGCTTCGATCTCTCCTACATCGGCCCGGACAACACGCACCACCGCCCGGTCGTCATCCACCGCGCCCCGTTCGGCTCGATGGAGCGGTTCTGCGGCGTGCTCATCGAGCACTTCGCCGGCGCCTTCCCCACCTGGCTCAACCCCGAGCAGGTCCGCGTCCTGCCGATCAGCGAAAAAACCAACGACTACGCGTCGACCGTGCTGGCCGCGCTCAAGGCCGTCGGCGTGCGGGCCACCGCGGATCTCTCGGGCGACCGGATCCAAGGCAAGGTGAAGGTCGCGGCCGAGGAGAAGATCCCGTACATGCTCGTCGTCGGACCTCGCGACGCCGAGGCCGGGCAGGTTTCAGTTCGGGTGCGCGGCATCCAGAAGGACCTCGGGGCAATGCCGCTGGCGGACTTCGTCCGGAAAATCCGCGCCGAGATCGACGTAAAAAACTCGACTCTCACCATCAGCTCTTGACGGCCCAAGCCAACTTCTTACGCTGTACTTCGCGGGGCGGGAGACGAAACGGAGAATCCCCACATGTCACTCCAACTCGGCGACACCGCCCCCGATTTCACCCAGGACTCCACCGAAGGCCCCATCAGCTTCCACAACTGGATCGGCGACAAGTGGTGTGTCCTCTTCTCGCACCCTAAGAACTTCACCCCCGTCTGCACCACCGAGCTCGGGGCCGCGGCCAAGCTCAAGCCCGAGTTCGACAAGCGCAACGTCAAGATCATCGGCCTCAGCGTGGACAAGGTCGTCGATCACCACGCCTGGTCCAGGGACATCGAGGAGACGCAGGGCGCCCGCCTCAACTTCCCCCTCATCGCCGACCACGACCGCAAGGTCGCGAACCTTTACGGCATGATCCACCCCAATGCCGACAACACCATGACGGTGCGCTCCGTCTTCATCATCGGCCCCGACAAGAAACTCAAGCTCACTCTCACCTACCCCGCCAGCACCGGGCGCAACTTCGACGAGGTCCTGCGCGTGGTCGACTCGCTGCAGCTCACGGCCGGCTACAAGGTCGCCACGCCCGTGAACTGGAAGAACGGCGACGACTGCATCATCGTCCCCGCCGTCACCGACGCCGAGGCGGACAAGGCGTTCCCGAAGGGGTACGTCAAGATCAAGCCCTACCTGAGGGTCACGCCACAGCCCAACCTGTAGCCCGTTCGCCCGCGCCCGCCAACCCCACCAAAACGCACAGAGCGAGGACCTGCTCGGCCCTCGCTCCGTCCCCTCCTCGCTCCATCCTCACGAATCCCTGCGCCCCGGGCCCGCGTGACTCGCGTCCCGGGAGAGCGGACGAGGGCCGCTTATATTAGTCCTTCTTGGCTTTCGGACGCGTCCCCGACCTCGTCACATCCCTGGTGACCGATCCATCAGCGTTCTTGGTGAGCGTCGCCGTCGCCTCGACCATGCCGCCGTTGGGCCCGGTGCGCGTGGTGTCCCGCGTCACCGTGTTGCCGTCCTTGGTGAGCGTGGTCTCGCTGGACATCTCCTTGCCGTTGGGGAGTGTCCTGCTCATGTCCCGCGTGACCGTATTGCCGTCGCGCGTGATCTGCACGTCGGTGGAGACCATCCGGCCGTCGGGCAGCGTCTTGGTTGATTCGCGCGAGAGCGTGTTGTTGCTCACCGTAATCAGGTCGCTGGAGACGATCTGCTGGCCCTCGGGGCCGGTGTGGATCGACTCGCGGCTGATCGTGTTGCCGTCCCTGGTGATCTCGGTGTGCACGGTGGCCGCGCGCCCGCCGGGGCCCATCGCAAAGCCGTTGTGGATCACCATGTTCCCCTGCTTCATCCACCCCTCCTGCATCGAGGCGCCCTGCCCGCCGGGCCCGGACGCGAGCTTGTCGTGGATGATGATCTTCTCCTGCTTCATCCGCATCGCCTGGACGGCCAGCTTGGCCCCGTCCGACAGGGCCGGCGCGGCCTCCCGCCTCATGCCCTCGGCCTCCTTCGCTGCGCCCGGCTGCGACGGCGCCGGCGGCTGGCTCGGCGGCGTGCCGGCCCCGCCGGCCCCCTGCTGGGCGCCGGCGACGGTCGTGAGCGTGAGCGGCAGGATCAACATCAACGCGGTGCGAGTCCTCATAACTTGGTTCCCCATGGCTTGTGCGACTCCTTCAATATGCAAAGCAGAACGCCCTGCCCCAAGGGACATTCCGCCGTCGGCGCGACGATGCCGTCAAGATGGGTGGCCCGTGCCACTTGGGCAGACCATTCACCAGCGGGTTATCGCCCCAACCCCCCCTCGTCCCGGCGGGCAGGCCGGCCCGCGCAGGGCCCTGATCGACAACGTCTTATTCCTTCAGCCCCAGCGCCTCGACCGTCGCCCCGTCCAGCTCTCGCGCCCCAGGCTTGCCGTTGGTCAGCGAGAAGCCGCCCGAGTAGTCCCACATCGCCCACCCCATCTTCAGCTCGCCCAGCGCCGACGTGACGTCGCGCAGCCACGCGGCGCGGTCCCGCGGCGGAGCGGCCTTGCGGTACACCCCGAACTCACCGCAGTAGACCGCGGCCCCCGACTTGCGGGCCCACTCGCCCGCCCGCCCGATCTCGGCCCTGATCTTCGCCCGGTCCCACTCTTCCTTCATGTACGAGCGGGCCAAACTCTTCCCCTGCGCCCCGTCGATCGCCGCCAGCACGTTCTCGATCCGCTCGTTCGACAGCCCCGCGCCCGGGTACGGCAGCCCCCTGAGGTGCCGCCACCCCTCGAACCCCCACGTCGCGCCCTGGTGCGTGAAGTTGTGCGGTGTGTAGAAGTGGAACGAGTACACGACATTCCCGTCGAGCAGCGGCGTCAGCCGCATCAGGCCGTCGATCCCCCCCCACTCGTCGCCGGTGGCGATGATCGTGTGGCGCGGCGCGCCTCGCCGCATGATCTCCACGATCTTCGCCAGTGCCCTCGGCCAGAGCGAGCCGTCCTTGATGTTCGCCGGCTCGTTGCAGGCCTCGAGCACGACCAGTTCCGGATCGGTCGCCGCCAGCACCGGCGCCAGCGCACCCCAGAACTCCTCGACCTTCGCGCTGCGCCCCGACCCCGCGTCGGGCGCGCTCCAATCCGGCCCGGCGTGCGGGTCGAAGATCACCGCCATCCCGGCGCCCGTCGCCAGGCGGATGCCCCGGAGAACCTCGTCGAGGTTCTCCCTGCGGATCGTCTTGGCCTCCGCGTCCCACACGTAGTCGGGCGCCACGGGCAGCCGCACGTGCGTCAGGCCTGCGCCCGCGATGAGCCTGAGGTCCGCCTCCGTGATGTACCCGCGGACGGCCTCCCGCGACTGGTCCCCCGTGATCGCGAACCAGTGCGGCAGGTTCACGCCGCGGGCCAGGCGGGCCAGCCGCTCGGCGGGCACGCCCGGCCGTGCCGCCGGCCCATCGTCGGGTTGGCTCGCCGGACCCGCATCGCCAAGAGCAGCCACGCCCACCGTCAGCGCAACAACCACCCCCATCACCGCGCCGACCACGCACCGCTTGCGCACCCCGTCCCCGCGCCCCCATCCGTCAACGTGGATCATCGCCTCGCTCATTCGACCTCACGGCCCCACCTCATGACCGCCGAAGTCCACCCCGCGCAACCCCTCGCGGCACCAGCGGTACCGCCCCGACACCCACTGCGACGCCGCCCCGCTCTGCGTCGGCGGCTCGATCACGGTGTTGGGCGTGTAGTTGATCCGGGTGGGGTACGGGCTCTGCGGCGTGTTGGGGAAGAACCCCAGGTTGGAGTCGCGTGACTTCTTGTCCACCACCGACGAGTCAAAGAAGAGCAGCGGCTGCACCACGTCCTCGTAGGCGAAGAACATCGGGCGCGTCGTGCAGTGCCGCCCGACCGAGTCGTGCAGCATCACCTTGCCGTTGGGGAACGTCACATCCGAGAGCTTGCGGTTGCCCAGCACCGTGCGCGCCGTCCCCACCTGGTACGCCCCGTGCGACGAGGGATCCTGCGCCACCGTCGGGATCGGCCCCGTCGGCGTGTTGATCTGCTTGTCCGGCGAATACCCGCAGGAGACCAGCACGTAGCTCGTGCTGTACGGCCAGCGCTTGTTCGCGTTGTCCGCGGCCGGATAGCCCGGTCGCTCGAAGAGGGCGAAATACGCGGCCCCCTGGTCCGCCGAGCCGCTGGCCCCCGCCTCCTGCCACATCCGGCGCAGGCGATCCTCCGGGCAGGCGACCATCGGCTCCGGCAGCCGCTGCTGCAGGTAGTCGTTCAGCACCAGGTGGCTGTACAGCACGTGCGGGATCCACCCGCCGATCTGCTGCAGGTCGTCGCGCTCCCCGCGCCGGCGGATGATGTCCACCGCCTGGTTGGCCGCGGCCTCCGTGTAGTTCCCGGCGATCCCGCCGAAGCCGTTGTCGACGCCGGGCTTCCACGTGAACGACGCGATCCGGTCCTCGAAATCGGTGGAATAGTTCGCGAACGCGACGCCGAACTGCTTGAGGTTGGACTCGCACAGGGATTTCCGGCTCGCGCAGCGCATCTGGCCCAGCGCCGGCAGCAGGATCGCCACCAGCAGCGCGATGATCGCGATCACGACCAGCAGTTCGATGAGCGTGAAGGCGCGGCAACGAGCCCTCGAACCTGGCCTCGGCGTCCTCATGGGGGTCCTTTGCGCGCACAGAGCAGAGAAGCCGGCCCGGCCGGCCGCTGACAGACCCAATGTACCCGCGCACACCGCCCCTGTCGAGGCAGAACGACCGATCGGCCGCTGGCGAGCCCGCGCCGATCACTTCTTCGCGACCGCGATCCGGTACAAGATCCGCAGCGGCTCCTCACCGGCGCGGTCGGTGGCGACGCTGAGCGTCCCGCCGAACGTGCCCGGGCGCTCGGGCGCCGTGCCGCGGACCGTGATCTCGTAGCCGATCGACCCCTCCACCACCGCCGGCCGCCAGTCGGTCTCCACTTTCGGGCCCGACGCGGCCCCGGCATCGACCGACGTGATCAGGAACGGGAGGCCGTCGCGGCTGACGACGCGGGTAGTGACCGTGAACTCCTCCCCAGCCTTGACTCCCTGCCCCATCGCGTAGCGCGGCGAGGCCCGGAACTCCCCGACCACCTCGGCGCGAACAAGGAAGTACGCCTTCGGGTACTGAGCGTTGGTCGTCCGCACGATCAACTGCCGCTCCAGCATCCCCAGCGGCGCCTCCGGCGAAACCGTCACCTCCACCGGCACCGTCCGGAACTGCCGCCCGTCGCGCACGACAGCCTGCGGCGAACCGACGACGGCCTGGACGAACTTCCCGCACCCCTCCACCGCCGCCACATCGAAATCGGCGCCGAGCCCGGTTACGAGGAATCGCCTGCGCACCGTCTCGCCCCGCCGAAGCTCGGCGACCTGCATCGCCTGGGGCTCGACGACGACCACCGGCACGACCACCCCCGCCACCGTCACCGTCGCCGCCACCGCCCCCGGAAGCTCACGGGCCCCGATCGAGATGTCTCGCTCGATACGCCCCCCGCGATGGAGCGGATGGAACACGACCGTCAGCACTCCGGGCGCGCCGGGCGCGTAGACCTCCTTGTCAAAGGCCGCCGTCATCCCGCAGCACATCGACGGCCGCACCGGGTGCACCGTCTTCTCCGAAGTGTTCACGAAGCGGAACGCGTGCGTCACGACCGCGGTGTCCTGGATCTCGCCGAAATCGTGCCGCCGCTCGTCGAACCGCAGCGCTGGCCCCGCCTTCCGTTCGGCCGGGCGCGACCCGGGCGCCGGCGTCTCCGGTCGGGTCCCCGCCGGCTCGTCGGCGGGGGGAGGGGGGGGATCGCCCGCCGGGGGTGCTGCCGCCTCCGCTCCGCGCGGGCCGCTGCACAGCATCACCGTCATGGGCACGCTCAGCCACCATCTCCAGTGAGAACGCATGCGTCGATCTCCAGGCGAATCAGCCCTGACACGGCGCCGAGAACGATGCCGCGATCGAGGGATGGGCAGTCCGCGCATGATATAGCATAACGCCTGGCCGTTTGTAGCACGTTGGTAAATGAGCTGCGACCCCTGCGTCTGCGGCGCTCGAACATCGCTCGCGAGATGCCGGGAAGAGGGGAGAGCAAAACCCTCTCACCAAATCTTGATGTGCCACCGAGCGACCCTGAGGTACGCTGAACCACATCCACACCCCTCCGGGCGGCGAGCGCAACGCGGCGCCCCGTCGTCGCTGCGACACGCCCCACCCGCCCGGCTTGCCCACGGGAAAGGAGTCAGCCACATGTCGAGCCCGAAACTCTCGTTGGCCGCGACCGCGGTCCTGACGGTCTCTCTCACCGCCAGCGCCCGCCCCGCGGGCGACGCCGTGCTCCTTCAGCTCACCGAGGACAGCGACTACACCTTCGGTTGCTACCCGCCGTGCGCCTGCCCGATCGCCACCATCGACGATCTCCGCGGCACCTTCATCCTGACGCTCGTGAACCACTCCCCGCTCTTCGACGAGTACACCGTCGAGACCGTCAACTGGCGGGGGCTCGTGGACGGCCAGACCGTCGTCCGCATCACCGGCCAGGGCCACTACCGCATCGGCGGCGAGGTCGCCCTCACGCAGGAGATGAACCTCGACCTCTCCCTCGACGGGCAGGACCCCCAGCACTTCCACAGCGGGCTCGTGCCCATCACCACGCGCCCGCCGCGCCTGGACGTCACCGTCTCCATCAACGACATGTACTGCTTCGACCGCGTGTTCCGCATCACCACCGAACCCCGCTGCGCCGACTTCAACGGCGACGGCGCCATCGACTCGCAGGACTTCTTCGATTACCTGCGGGCCTTCTTCGCCGGCGATCCCGCGGCCGACTTCAACAGCGACGGCGACATCGGCAGCCAGGACTTCTTCGACTTCCTGACCGCATTCTTCAGTGGGTGCGAATAGCCCGTCTCCCCGCCGCCTGCCCGGCCGCAGACTCCGCGCCGTCCCCCGGGCGCCCCGGCGCCCGCTACGACCGGTCCCTGATCAGCGCGTCCTGCGCCGTGGGACTGAGCACAATCTCCCCCGCCAGCGCCTGACGCATCAGGCCCATGATCGTCGGGATCGTCTCATCCTTGACGATGTACCCCGCCGCGCCGCCGTCCAGCGCACGCTCGATGTACTCCGGCTGCACGTGCCCGCTCAGCATCACCGCACGCGTTCCCGGCAACTCCGCCACGATCCGCGCCAGCAGCGCGAACGTGTCCGTCCCGGGCATGTCGACGTCCACCAGCACCACGTGCGGCTGCGACTCGGCCATGCTCTCAAGCGCCGCCTCCGCCGACGTGAACGCGCCCAGGAACCGATAGCCGGCGTCGTGCCTGAACCATCGCTCCAGCGATTCGCCGATGTTCACGTTGTCGTCCACCACGGCGACGCCGATCGGCCCGTTCTTGTCCATCATCAGGGCCCTCCTCGTGTCAACCTGGATCGCCCGTGGCGCGTCCGTCCCTCCCGCGGCGTGAGCGCTATTCACTATAAGTACTAGAGGCCCATCACATGAAACCAGCATGAAGGCACGGCACGGACCGCGCGCCAAGACGTAGCACCCCTCATGGACGGCCGGCGACCAACGGACAGACCCACCCGCTGACCGGGCCCGCATCCCCCATCGCCGGAACATAGTTGGGGTGGCCGCGGGGGATCAGGCCCTCGGGCTCGCTGGCCAGCCCTCCCCGCCCGTACGGATCGGCAACGCAGGCCCCGATCAACAGGCATGCCCCCAACACGATGAAACGCCGTGCATGCCTCATCAAAGGAACTGTAGTCGATCCCCGTGGCCACGAACCACGACGGCCTCCATCGGTAGACTCGAAGGAATGGGCACTTCCGGCACAACCACGGGCGGCGGGAGGGGGGAGGCGGGGCACACCGCCAAGGTCTGCATCCGCTGCGGGCGCGATTGCTCGACCCGACCGCGCAAAAAAGACCAGCAGGGACGCTACCACTGCCAGGAATGTCTCGACCAAGTACGGCCCATCGCGCCCCCGCATGCCACACCGTCGCCTCTTCCAACGCCAGCGCCCACCCAGGAGCCCGCGGTCATCGAACTCGACGAGTCCACCCTCCCCGCCCCGGCCGCCGACTCCCTCGACGCCAACTCCCGCCCCTGCCCGATCTGCGGCCGGGCGCTCGCCCGCACCGACGTGCTCTGCACCGAGTGCGGCTACAACGCCCAGACAGGCCAGCGACTGACCCCCGCCGGCCGGCGCAAGGCCGCGAAGGAAGACGCGGCGAAGCGCGGCCCGAAATGCGCCGAGTGCGGCTACAGCCTCGCCGGCATCGTCTCCGGCCGCTGCCCCGAGTGCGGGCACGTCCAAGGCTCCCGCGGCGCCTGGCGCGGCCAGGACCGCCAGCAACAACGCGCCATGACCCGCATGGAGTACCTCAAGCCGGTCATCATGTTCATGGTCGCGAACACCATCGCCGCGATCACCATCCTCGCCCGCGGCGGCCATCCCGCAGACTTCGCCAACTACATGCTCAAGATCGCCATCGAGGTCCCCGTCGGCGCCGCCGTGTTCTGGGTCTGCTGCCTGTTCTGGATCGGCTTCGATGCTCCGGTGCACCTCACCGCCCTGCGCCTCGCCGGCATCTACGCCGTCGTGAGCGCCATCGCGATCTTCACCGCCTTCTTCGCGATCCTCCCGGTCTACGGCATCATCCTCGCCTGGGGAATCCCCTTCGCTGTGTACGTGGGATTGATCTCCGAGATGCTCGAGGTCGACCTCCCCGACGCCGTCGCCGTCGGGGTCATCACCTTCCTGCTCAAGTTCCTGATGATCGTCGTCGTCTTCATCTACCTCTTCTGACCACGTCGGCGCCGAGGGTCCCCCAGTCCCCCAGTCTCCCAGTCCCGGCGTCCCCCGCCTCGTCCTCGCCCTGCCCCCCCCTCCCACCGACCCATCACGCCCGCAGACCCGCCCCACGCCGGCCCCCCCCCCCCCCCCCCCCCCCCCCCCCCCCGCAGGTCGCCCCCCCCCCCCCCGGC
>JBGPJM010000013.1:0-45375 GCA_041485385.1 Phycisphaerae bacterium
CCTTGTCCTTCATCCGCGCCATGTGCTCGGCGGTGATGATGTTCTTGTTGCCGGTCGCGGTGATGAAGATGTCCGCCGTCTCGACGACGTCCTCCAGCGTGGCCACCTCGTACCCCTCCATCGCCGCCTGCAGGGCGCAGATCGGGTCGATCTCCGTGACGATCACCCGCGCACCCTGCGCCCGCAGCGACTGGCAGCACCCCTTCCCCACGTCACCGTACCCGCACACCACGCCGACCTTGCCGGCGAGCATGACGTCCGAGGCGCGGAGGATTCCGTCGGTCAGCGAGTGGCGGCAGCCGTACAGGTTGTCGAACTTGCTCTTGGTGACCGAGTCGTTCACGTTCACCGCCGGGAACGCCAGCGTCCCGGCCTCCTTCATCTGGTACAAGCGGTGTACGCCCGTGGTGGTCTCCTCGGAGACGCCTCGGATGTCCTTGAGGACTCTCGTCCAGCGCCCGGGGTTTTTCTTCTGCTCCGCCGACAGCAGCGCCAGGATGTGGCCCCACTCCTCGGGGTCCTTGTCGGCGTTGAACGCGGGCACCCTCCCCGCCTTCTCGAACTCGGCGCCCTTGTGCACCAGGAGCGTCGCGTCGCCGCCGTCATCCAGGAGCAGGTTCGGCCCGCCCCCGTCCGGCCACGCCAGAGCCTGCTCGGTGCACCACCAATACTCCTCGAGCGTCTCGCCCTTGCAGGCAAAGACCGGCACGCCGTTGGGATTCTCGACGGTGCCGCCGGTGTCGGGGCGACCCACCGCCACCGCCGCCGCGGCGTGATCCTGCGTCGAGAAGATGTTGCAGCTCACCCAGCGAACGTCGGCGCCGAGATCCACCAGCGTCTCGATCAGCACCGCCGTCTGCACCGTCATGTGCAGCGACCCCATGATCCGCGCACCCTTGAGCGGCTTCTTGCCCGCGTACTCGGCGCGGAGAGACATCAGGCCCGGCATCTCGAACTCCGCCAGCCGGATCTCCTTGCGCCCGAACTCGGCCAGAGGCTCCGCCGGGTTCCGCGGCGGCAGATCCGCAACCTTGAACCGCGGGCGCTCGGTGACGGAAGGGGGGGTGGACTTGGGAGACTTGCTGGGCTTGGTCATCGTGCTCAAGGCTGACTCCTGGTAAACGTGCGGGCGCCCTCAGAGACATCCCGATGGTGAATCTTCTCACGTGGCTGGAACGAACGCGGTGCATGCGAACAGCCCCGGGCCGCGGGCGCCAGGGTCGGAGGGAAGAACGATGAAACGCGGGTCGATCAGCCCCGCGCTGGTGAGCAGCGTGGTCATCTGCTTGTCGGAGAACCCCAGCCAGCGGTGCCCCATGGTGTGCCGGTAGAGCTGCCGGTCGTGCTCCACCATGTCGATCGCCAGGAACACGCCGCCCGGGCGCAGGATCCTCCGCACCTCCGAGCAGGCGCCGGCGAGATCGTCGATGTGGTGGAGCACGAGCACCATCACCGCCGCGTCCACGCTCGCATCGTCGATCGGCAGGTTGTTCAGCTCCCCGCGCAGGAATGAGATGTTCGAGTGCCCCGCCAGCCGCTTCCTCGCGGCCTTGAGCATGGGCGGCGATTGGTCAACGGCCATAACGCGCTTCACCAGCGGCGCAAAGTACTCGGCCGCGTTCCCCGTCCCGCACCCCAGGTCCGCGACCGTCCAGTCATGGGGGATGAGCGCCAGCAGCCCGCTAAGGGTGAAGCGGTCCCCGAAGAGTTCGTTGCGGAGGTCGTCCCACTGGCCGGCCACCCGCCCGAAGAACGACTGGCTGTCCGTCCGGCGCTCGGCCAGCACCGAGGCCAGGCGACGCGTATCCTCGGCCAGCTCGCCAGATTCCGGCGACCCGCTGCCCGGCAAGAGCTGATCACGGACCGTGACCCACAGAGCCGCCGCGCCCCGCTCAAGATCGTCGAGCACGAGCCGGTACAGCGTCGCGGTCCCCTCCGTCCGCTTCGCAAGCCAGCTACCGTCGGCGAGCATCTTGAGGTGGCGGCTGACGGTCGACTGCGGCAACTGCACCACGCTGGCGACCTCGCCGACGGAGAGTTCCTCCCGCTCGAGCAGCCGGAGGATCCGGATCCGCACCGGCTCGCTCAGATCGGTCAGATGGGCCGATAGTGTTTTGGTTCCGATCGGGTTCTTCATCCGTTTATCCGGATGAAGTGTAGAAAGCCTCTTCTCGACCGGCAAGTCCATCCAGCCACCGCGCCGGTCAGGGCGCGCCAGGCGTCGGCTTGAACACCGGCGGCGCGGGCAGCTCCGGCGGCGGCAGGGCCAGTGCCGGCCCGAGGGTCTGCCCCCGCTGCACCAGCCGCTCGTTGACGATCGTGTTCGACGAGTTGATGTAGTACGCCATCCGCAGCCGGATCAGCGCATCGGCGTCGTTGCCCACCGACGCGTAGAAGTCCGCCAGCGCCAGCTGCGGGGCCACGGTCTGACCGGCGTCAAGCTTGGCGGCATACAGGAGCGCCTGCTGCGCCCCGTCGGCGTCCCCGGTCCGCTGCGAGAAGTCGGCCAGCCGGATGAAGTCCTTGACGCTGCCGCGGTCGGTGGTCCTCTGGCGCAGGAGCCGGAACAGCTCCTCGTTCTTGCGGTCGCCGTACAGCGCCTCGCACAGCGCGTCAAAGACATCGTCGTTCTCGAGGTTGCCGGTGTAGGCGATCTCCAGTTGCTCGCGCGCGTCCTTGTACCGGTCGAGCCCAAGGTACGCCTTGCCGAGCAGGTACCGGCCCTTGGTGTCGCCGGGGTTCCGCTGCACGTACTCGACGAAATCGCTGAGGGCCCTGTTGTAATCGCTGCGGACCAGAGCGTTCTCGCCGCTCTCGCGGACGGCCATAAGCGAGCGCGGCCCGCCGCAGCCCGTCAGGGCCAGCGACGCGAGGGCGACGACGATCGAAGGGGTCATTCGGGGCATCGGAGGGTTCCGTTGGTGCGGGTGGGGGGGGTGGGGCCGAGGGGGGACTTCACAGGGGGGGGCTGATGGTAGTCGCCGGCGCGGACGCCGGATCACCTCCGCCGATCCGTTTGACACCGCAGCGTACCATGACCCTCATGGGCGCGATGGTGCTGCTGCGGCACGAACTCCCTGATGAATCGGCACACTTCGACTGGCTGCTGCAACGAGACGGCGCGGTGGCGGGGGGGACGGAGGGGCGCCCGGGGCTTATCAGTTTCCGGGTTTCCCAGCGCCCCGACCAGGGTGCGGTGGGCGAGCTCGTCGGTCTTCGCCTGCCCGACCATCGCGACGTGTACCTGACCTACGAGGGCCCGGTTTCGGGGGCTCCGCTGGCACCGGGCGCTCCCTCCGGCTCGCTCGCCGATCGAGGGCGTATCACACGCGTTGCCGCCGGAGCGTGCCGCGTTCTCTCCGACCAGCCCGACCGCCTTGAGTTCGAGGCCCGTTTCGAAGGCGGGCCGGCACGTCGCTGGAGCGCCAGACCACACTTGGGCGGGTCCGGATCCCAAGAGAACGCCTGGTCTTTTTTCTTGGTGGAGACCCCCGAAGGTGCGATACTGAAGGAGGCCCCGCGGCAGGGTGCCCCGCCGCCCCAGGCGCGGCATGCCTGACGACAGGGTGCCGGCGAGTTCTTCGCCGTCCCCTCACGCCGCGCCGATTCCGGCGCAAGGAGATCTCCGTGAGCATTCTTCACGTGCGCCTCTCGCCCGATTCCACGCCCGGCCAGGGAGGCGTGCCGCCGCCCGCGCAACGTCCGATGATCCGCCCTATCGGCAGCGCGGGCGCCCCGTCGTCGGCCCCTCCCGCTGCCACCCTGCCGCCCGTGACGCAGGCTGCCAACGGCGGATCAGTGTCGCCCGATGCGCCCACGAAGATCCGCGCATTCGGCCAAGGGCTGGCCGGCGGGCACCACACCCAGGAATGGAAGCGCCCGACCAACCTGACCGGCAAGGGCGCGACGCACATGAAGTCGTTCCACTGCAAGCTCACCGGTGACAGCCTGGAGAACCTCGACAAGCAGATCAACGAGTGGCTCGACAGCCACCCCGACTACGAGGTCAAGCTCGTCACCACCACCGTCGGCGATTGGACCGGCAAGCTCAGGGAGCCCAACGTCATCCTGACGGTGTGGGTCTGAGGCCGTACGATCCCGGATTCACCGCGCCCCGCCCTCGAAGACCACCCGCTGCTTCTTCCGCCGCGGGTTCGTCTCGGGCACCGCGCTGAGCAGCGACCTGGTGTACGGGTGCCGCGGGTCGCCGAGGATCTTCTCGCGCGGGCCTTCCTCGACGATCTTCCCCTTGTACATCACCGCGATCCGCCGGCACATGTGCTGGATCACCGCCATGTCGTGCGAGATGAACAGGAACGACAGACCGAAATCCCGCTGCAGGTCCGTCAGCAGGTTCAGGATCTGCGCCTGGATCGACACGTCCAGCGCCGACGTCGGCTCGTCGCACACGATGAACCTCGGCTCCAGCGCCAGCGCCCGGGCGATCCCGATCCGCTGCCGCTGCCCGCCCGAGAACTCGTGCGGGTAACGGTCTGCCGCGTGCCGCGGCATCCCGCACCGCTCCAGCAACTGTTCCACTTTCCTCCTCAGCCCGCCCTTGTCCGCCGGGTCGATCAGACCGTGCACCACCAGCGGCTCGCCGACGATCGAGGCGATCCGCATCCGTGGGTTGAGCGATCCGGCGGGGTCCTGGAAGATGATCTGCATCTGGCGCCGCAGCGCCTTGAGCTGCGCCCCGCCGGCCGCGAACACGTCGTGCCCGTTGAACCTCACCGTGCCGGACGTGGCGGGGATGAGCCGCAGGATCGTCCGCCCCACCGTTGTCTTGCCGCACCCGGATTCGCCCACCAGCCCGAGCGTCTCGCCGGTGGCGATATGGAACGAGACGCCGTCGACGGCCCGCACCCATCCGGTCGTGCGCTGCAGGACGCCCGACTTGATCGGGAAGTGCGTGTGAAGTTCGCGGACATCCAGCAGCGGGGGGGCTGCCGGGGCCTGGGCCGGTCTGAGCTCGGGGGCGGCGGCGGTCGTCATCGCCGATAGAGTACGGCCGCCGCACCTCGAGCGCTCGTGTATCGGCTCCGATAATCGCCGACCGCAGCTCCGCGCCAGTCGCCGCACCTTGACCGAGGCGCCGCCCCGTGTACCCTTTCGGGTTCAACAAGTCGGGCAGGTAGCTCAGTTGGTAGAGCACCGCACTGAAAATGCGGGTGTCGCCGGTTCAAGTCCGGCTCTGCCCATTGGATCGTTTTGCAGGGATCCGCAAAGGTCGGCATCGACCCGCGTAACCCCTGCAACGCCAAGCACTTCCGATGATTCCTTCTGATCCTTGCGGATCCTCGCGGGCGTGTGCTGCGCCTGTTTGCGCGTCACGCGCGCGTCTGTTTGCGCGTCACTTTCCGGGGTGGTGCGATTCTCGGAGGGGCAGCGTGTTGGGTCAACGTCCCCGCCCCGACTGACCGTATCTTCACCGCATCTTCGACTTCAGCCTGCTCGTCCTGCCATTCACGACGAACGTGCCGTATCCGCGATGATGGATGGTCCTGGGGTTCTTCTGCGCGGGATCGATCCACGCCTTGAGCACTTCGAGGATGAAGAGGTTGTATTTGTTCACAAAGTCGCGTCTCGGCGACCCTGCATTCGAGATTGGCGAAACACTCGGCGACCAGAGGCTGCGACACGCACGCGGCCGGCACCGGCGTCAAGCCGAAGGCGTTGAACTTATCGGTTTCTCGGCCCGATGAGTTCCCGACCTGCACGACCTGAGGCGCGAGTTCGACCGCCGGGATGGCGATCACGCACTCCCGCGTCGCCCGCAAGGCGGCGAAGGTGTAGTCGGCGCTGCTGACTACGCAGGCGATCAGCGGCGGCTCGAACTCGACCATCATGTGCCAGGACATCGTCATGACGTTGGCCCGGCCCTTGCGGGCGGTCGTCAACAAGACCACCGGGCCGGGTTCGATGAGCTGGTAGGCCTTCGAGAGAGAACGCTCTTTCATCACGGACGCGTTTCCCTCTGCTGGTTGCGTCGATTACCACAACGACCTTCTCCGACCACAGCAGCGGGCCGGCGAAACCGTCGGTGGCAGGTGAGCTCGGAGCCAAGGGGCACGGGTCAATCGCCAACCGGCCTCCACGTCTCGTCCGGGTCGTACTCGCTGACGGCGGCAGCAAGCTCGCCGGTCTTCTCGCCAAAGTTTTTTTCGAACACCCTGCCGCGCTGGCCGACGATGAAAGTCATGATGCCCGTGTTGCCCCACTCGGCCGGATAGGCCAGCAGGGCGAAGCCGGCGACCATGTGGCCGTTGATGACATAGTCGTACGCGCTTCCGGGGGCGTGGACGCCTTGCTTGGTCAGGATCTTGAAGTAGTAGCCGTGGAACGGCCGCCGCCCCTCCTGCTTGGCCTGCTCCGGGGTCCTGCCGGCGAAGTAGCCCTCGGCGCGAGCCGCGGCGACCAAGGGGCCCATCGGGCTCTGGGGCTCATCATCATCGGCCTCCCAGTACAGGCCGTCCTTGTGGTCCGCGCTGCTCTTGAAGTGCTGGGCGTACTCGAGCATGTCGTCGTCGTTCCAGTCCGTGGCGTGGAACTCGTTCTGGGCGATCACGTATGCGCGGCAGACGTCGATCGTGTTCAGTTCATTCTCGCCGACGCGCCGAGAGAGGATCTCGTCCTTCCCCGCGGCCGTGTCGAAGAGCCACTTGCCGTCCTTGCGGACGATCGGGATCGGCAGGGGCCAGTTCTCCTGTCCGATGTAGACGACCACCTTGTCGTCGCCCTGGCGGACCAGGTTCGCCATCTCGGTCAGGTGCCTGTTGAACGCCTCGCATTCGTTGGCGTATTGGACGGGGTCGGGGTTCATCAGCTCCCTGGCAGCCGGGCCGAAGATCCGATCCAGGGCGGTCTTGTCCCTTGCGGCGGTGGCGTCGCGGAGCGCCTTGAGGGCGTCTTCCGGGGAGGCGAACGTCTGCTGTTCATCGGTGGACGGCGCGGGAGGGGCGGTTGGGGCGGAGAGCGCCAGCGTGGCGGCGGTGATCGCCACGAGCGAGAGACCGGCGATCGCGCGGGAGAACGGCTTCATCGGGAACTCCTTCTCATTCAGGTCGTCTTTCGAGGTCCGGGGCGACTGCGGCTTTCGATAGTCCGGTGGTCAAGGCCCGCGCCCGTGGCGACTGGAGTTGCCGCGCTGGCTGCTGGTCTTGGCATCGTGGCCGGATTGGTACCCGCCGAGGGCGCCCGGCGCTGGGCGCGGGCGTTGAACCGGTTGAGCCGGTGATGGGGCGCGCGGCGCCGGACGCGGCGTCACCGTCGGTCGCTGCGCCGGCGACGGCGGGGCAATGCCCCGACTGGATTGGCCGCGCTGGCTGTGTTGCTGTGCCTGGGTGCCGCGTTGATAGCCACCGATGGCATTGGGCGTCGGCCGAGCGGGTTGAGCGGGCTGCGTTGGATGCGCGGCCGGACCAGATGGTGCGGCCGGGCCGGGGCGCGCCGATGGCCTCTGCCCAGACTTCGCACCGGGAGCCGGAGCGGGAGTCGGGCCTGGTCGCGGCGTTGGACGAGCCTGATCCGGAGTTCCGCCGGGACGTGCGAAGCTCGGAACACTCGGCCGAGCGGGGGTGATTCGTCCGCGGGCGGCATCGGACGGGGCGGCGGGCAGGCTCCCGCGCGGCCGGATCACGGGTGGGCGCTCGCGATGGGGGTCGCGCCTCCAAGCCTCACCGTCGCGTCCCGAGTGCACAAGTTCACCGGACCGGACGCGTGGGTATCCCGGACCGTGCGGAAAGGGGTCGCCATCGAACCGATGCGGGCGCCAGTAGTGGTAATACACGTGGTGATGGTGCCAGTCGCAGTCCAGGTCGAGCCACCAGCCCAGCACGAATCCCACACTAAAGCTGATGTACGATGTGGCGACGAAGCCCGGAGCGGGTTCGACATAGACGACCTGCGGGTTGTACTCCGGCACGTAGATCACATCGGGCTGGGCCGGGACGATGCGGATGACCTCCTGTTCCACAATCACCTGCTGTTGCGGCGTATCACGGAGCGCGCCCGCCGTCCGAGCCTTGATGCGCAGCTGTTGGATGGAATCCATGACATCCTGCTGCTTGTTGAGAAAGGCCTGACCGAGCCGGATCGTCCAGTCGAGCTTCTCGTCCAGCATTTTGATGACGGTGGGATAGTGGGCCACAGCCCGGACGCTCGGGTCCCAGTCCTGGTCGTCGAGTCCCTGGAGGTCAGGGTGCTCGCGTACCCATCGCGCGGCCTGGACAACCTCGAGCGGATAGGTTGCAGCGGGAAGAATCTGGGCAATCAAAGGGTCCGGATAGAGCGCGATCGGCGCGAGCAGATCATCGAGCTGCTGCGGCGTGAGCCCCTGAGCCGCCTGCTCCTCAATAACGGGCTGCGGCGGTGCTGGCGCCGCGACCTTCCCGAGAGCACCGGGCAGAGCCTCCGGCTGCGGCTGGGGGCCGGGCCGCTGTTGTCCGGCCAGCATCAGGCACGCCAACGCCGCGAAGGATTTCAGAATGGGTGATGAGATGGTCATCGGACTTGGCCTCCTGGACCGGGGTCCAGATCGCGTCGCGGCGAGGGCTGCCCGCCGCGCGGACTCGGACTATTCCCATGCGAAGATGCGAGGCTCTGCTCGCGGAACCGGCGGCGTGGGCCCCGCGGGAAACCCGACGATGATCGGCAGCACGGGGCTGAACTCGGTCGGGATGTTGAGTTCGGCCTTGATCTCGGGCAGGTTGAGCATGGGCCGGGCCAAGCCAATCGGGCACGTGCCCAGCCCGCAGGCGCACGCCGCGAGCATCAGGTTCTCGCCCGCCAGGCAGCAATCCTCCGCGGTGCTCAACGCCCCGGCCCCGGCGCAGATGACGATGAGCGTGCCAGCGTTATGAAACACGTTGTAGTCCGCGCTGGCGAGCGTCTCGCGCAGGCGACCCATGTGCGGATCCCCCGCGGACTGAGCAAGGAACACCGCCCTGGCGCGGTCGGAATACCGCCGCAGCAGCGACCTGTCTTGGATAACCGCGAACGCCCACGGCTGCTGGTTCATGGCGCTGGGGGCCTGGACCGCCGCGTGGAGCAGTTTGTCGATCAGAGCTCGCACGACCGGCTGGCTGGCGTACGAACGCACAGCACGGCGCCGATAGCTCGCCTCCATCACGTCCATCGCTGCCCTCCATCAGCGGGTGCCGTCAGATAATTCGGCACAGCCTTGCCGTCCCGACAGGTGGTAGTGCGGACGGTGCCTGACCGCGGTGTGTGGTGTTCATGGCGCTGCAGACTAGGAGCGGTCCACCGCGCCCCGGGGCAGGGAAGTTTCCGCGATCGGCGCTGACCGAACGCCGCCACCCCCCCCCCCCGTGGGCATGCACCCGCTCCGCGGGCCCGCTGCGTTCGCCGGCGCCGCCCCGCGCAACCTCCGACAACACAGGCACTGGCCCGCTACGACTCACTCCGCCGCCACGAGATCGCTGTAGCTCGCCGAGATCGGCTCCCCCAGCACCGGCGCCAGTTCCAGCTTCAACCGATGAACCGCCGCGTGGCAGTTCGCCACATCGTGCTGCGCCGACACGACCGCCTCGAACTCCAGGAACCTCCCCAGCCCCTCCACCATGTCCAGGTGGATCCGCACGTTCCCCAGGGTGTACAGCTCCCGCGTCTTCTTCACCACCACCCACACCGGCATCGGCGTCGTCCCGAACCGCAGCAGCGCCTCCTGCTCGGAGTACACGACGTACCCGCTGATCCTCGGCCCCGAGACGTTGCTCCGTTGATAGAAGATGTACTCCGTCTTCAGCCCAACCGTCTCCCGTTTCTTCAGCCGCGCATCCGCCACCCGGTAGTACGTGTCCGTCTGCTCCAGCGTCGCCACAAGCTCCGCCTTGATCGCCCGGCAGATCGACCGCGCCAACTCAATATCCCGCAGCTCGGCCTTGTACTCAACATTTTGCATCCCTGCCCGATTCAGCCAAACCGCCCCAGTTGTACGTTCCGCCCTTACCCCCTCACCCCACACTCCTTCAGCACCTTCAACATCCTCGCCTCATCCCACACCTCCACTCCCAACTCCTGCGCCTTGTCCAGCTTCGACCCCGCCTCCTTCCCTGCGATCACCACACTCGTCTTGCTCGACACCGACCCCGACACCTTCGCCCCCAGCCCTTCCAGCACCTCCTTCAGCGCCTCGCGTTCGTACGAATCCAGCGTCCCTGTCAGCACGATCGTCTTCCCCGCAAAGGGTCCGCTCGCCGCCGCTCCCCCTCCCTTCTTCGCCACCCTGTACTCATGCGACGTGAGGTCCACACCCACATCTTGCAGTTCCTTGAACGTGTGCCGCGCCACCTTGCTGTGCAGATAGGCGTGCACGATCGGCGCCGTGGTTGTCCCCAAGTCTGTCGATGGCCGCTCCTTGGGGTCCTCGGGAAGCCCGAACCTCGCGGCCTCCTCCTTCGTCATCGCCTTCGGCCTCAGCTGCGGCTCCTCCGCGGCCAGGAGCGCGTCCAGGTCGGCGTAATGCTTGGCCAGCGTCTTGGCCGTCGATTCCCCGACGTGCCTGATCCCCATCCCCGCCAGAACCTTGGCCAGGCCGCGCCCCTTGGCCTGCTCGATCCCGTCCAGCAGGTTCTGGACCTTCTTCTCCCCCATCCGCTCCAGATTGATCAACTCGTCGCGGTGGTCCCTGAGCCGGAAGATGTCCGCGAACGTGCTGAGCGGGATCTTCGACTGGTTGCGGATCACATCGACCGTCTTCTCCCCCAGCCCCTCGATGTCCATCTGCTTCCGCCCGGCGAACCAGATGATCTTCTCCTGGATCTGCGCGGGGCACTCCGGGTTGATACACCGGCGCTGCGTCTCGAGCGCCGGATTCTCCCTGGCCTCCGGCGGCTCGACCTCCACCGGCCCGCCGCACACCGGACAGGTCGCCGGCGGCTTGATCGGCTTCGCATCCCGCGGCCGCTTCTCCAGCACCACCCCCGGCACATACGGGATGATCTCCCCTGCCTTCTCCACGTAGACCGTGTCGCCGATCCGGATGCCCGTCCGCGGCGCCTCCGGATTGTCCGGGTCCGTGCTCGCGTCCGCCACCCGCCCGTAGTTGTGCAGCGTCGCGTGCTGCACCACCGTCCCCGCCAGCAGCACCGGCTCCATCACCGCCCGCGGCGTGATCTTCCCGCTCTTCCCCACCTGCGGATCCACCCGCAAGAGTTTGGTCGTCTTCCGCTCCGCCGGATACTTGAACGCCACGAACGCCCGCGGGCTCTTGGACGTGAACCCCAACTCGTCCTGCAGCTTGAACGAATCCACCCGCACTACCACCCCGTCCGTTGCGTACGGCTGCTTATGCCGAGTCTGGTCGAACTTCCGGATCGCCTCGACCACCTTCTCGATCTCGTCGGTCACCACCAGCGGCCTGCTCACCGGTACACTCAGCTCCCGCAGCCGCTCCAGGAACCGGCTGTGGCTGTCCGCGAACCCCGCCCCCCCATCGCTGATCTCCCCCTTCCCGTGCGCCACGAACCCCAGCCGCCGCGAGGCCGTGATCTTCGGGTCAAGCTGCCTCAACGTCCCCGCCGCGGCGTTCCGCGGGTTCAGGAACAGGTCCTCTCCCGCCGCCTCGCGCTCGGCGTTCACCCGCTCGAACTCCTTGAGCGGGAAATACACCTCGCCCCGCACCTCCAGCACCTCCGGCACACCCTTCCCCTTCAGCTCCAGCGGAATGGCCCGGATGGTCCGCACGTTGTGCGTCACATCGTCCCCCTGCGTGCCGTCGCCGCGCGTGATCGCCCGCTTCAGCCTCCCTTCCTCGTACCGCAGCGACATGGCCAGCCCATCGATCTTCGCGTCCGCGGCCATCCGCACGCCGCCGCCTGGAGGGGAGGAGAACAACCCGCCGCCGCCCAGGTCCTTCACCACCCGGTCGTACCAGTCCAGCAGCCCCTTGTTGTCCTTGCGCCCCAGGTCGTACGTGTTGTCGATGCTCAGCATCGGCACCGCGTGCCTGACCGTCTCGAACCCGTCGATCGGTTCCCCGCCCACCCTGTGCGTCGGGCTTGAGGGGTCGTCCAGCTCCGGGTGCTTCTTCTCCAGCTCCCCCAGCTCGACCAGCAACCGGTCAAAGTCCACATCCGACATGATCGGCGCGGCATCCACGTAGTACGCCCGGCTGGCCCGCTCCAGCACCTCCCGCAGCTCCAGTACTCGCTTCTTTGCGTCCGCCATGTCGCGGGAGTCTACAGACGTCCCGCCGCGGGCGCGCCAGCGGCCGGGAGATGCCGTCTGCGCCGCCAGCTACAAGACGGGCGCAGAGAACCTCAGGATCGTCGCCCGCCTGGCGCTGACCAGAATCGGGAGCTTCCGGCGGGTGCTGACGTGGGCCCGGCAGCACGCGCCGCACACCCTGTTCGGTGACGAAGAGGGAACCGTCGGGTGCGGGGAGAAACCATCTGCGCCGGCTGGTGGGCCGGCGCAGACGGGGTTGGTCGTGCAGACGTGCCTACGGGGCCACGGTCAGGTTGTAGGTCATGTCGACCGCTGCGTCGTAGTCGAAGGGATCCCCTTCCGCGACGGCGAGGTGGAACGCGCCGCCGAAATGGAGAACGTGCTGGCCGGTAGGCAGCGGCTCCAGGAGGACGTAATACCCGTCGGCCACGGAGGTGCCTGCTCCGCCCGTGTCACCGAAGATCCACGGAGTGGGAGCGGTAAAGGTGAACTGCGGCGACTGGAATCGGAAACCGCTCAGGTTCGCGACGGCGACGCCGTCGAGCGTGCAGAAGACGCCCACGATGTGGTCGCCGAAGAACTCCGCAGTTTCCCTCTGTTCCGCCTCCGTGGCGAAGCCTTCCAAGCTGGACCACTCCGAGTTGATCAATCCGACGAACAGGGCCTTGCCGGCCGGAATCGTGCACGTGCGCACGGACGGGCCGGGCAGGGGCGCGGCCAGGAACCACACGCTCCCGGATTGGCCCTCGGCGACCTGGAAGTCCGGGGAATCCAGAAAGGGGTGCCCGTCCAGGGGCAGTTCCAGCGCCCACTGCCACCACTTCGCCGACCACTCGGCGTAGGAATGGCCGTAGGGCCGGCTGTTGACCGGGAAGACACGGGGCTGAGCGGGTTTGGGCGCGGCGGCCACGAGGGCTCCGGCCACGAGCGCCGCACCGATCGCCGCCACCCCGAACGCGAAGACTCGACGTTTCATGACAGGCTCCTTCTGTGGGTTCCACCGGCTGTCTGCCGGCCTGGATGGGATAAGAACGCTGAACGTTCCAAGTGCAAGGCCTGGTGCGTGCCATGCCGACCGCGAACCCGGCCAGTGAAGTCGATGGTGCCCGATCTCAGGGCTCCTCATTGGAAGCGCCGGGTCGGCGAGGGGCGGGCCACGAATTCTGGATATCGCCGGCGCTGGCGACGAGGCGCGGCTTCGTGCAGCAGACACAAGCCTCCGCTTTATTTGCCGTCGGTGGTCACGGCGGGCGCGAGGGCGTCGAGCTTGGCCTTCCAATCACCGGCCTTGGTGTCGTAGCCCTTGCCGGGTTCGGCCTTGTCCCAGGCTTCGTAGAGGCGCACGATGCGCTCCAGGGCCTCGCGCTTGCGGTCGGCGCCGCCGTTGGCGGCTGGCGTCGGCACCCGCGGATCGTCCTTCATGCCTGCATAACTCTCCATCAAGAGCGGCTCGGCGTCGGCGAACTTCGATTCCGCGCCCAATGCGCCGCCGAGCAGACTCATGATGTTGTACCTCAGCCACTGCTGCTCGTGCCCCGCGGGGTAGAGCTTCTCGCGGATCCCCAGACACTCGCGCAGGACGGGCTCGGCCTCGGCAGCGGCCTCGAGCGTGCCCCGCTTCACGAGCGCGTTGCCGAACTGGGCCATCGCCGAAGCCACGGCGGGCGAGTTCGGCGGGAGCAGGCGGCGCTGCATAGCCAGGGCCTCGCGGCGCCTGGGGATGGCTTCCTCGGTCCGGCCCAGCGCTTCCAAGCAGTCGGCGACGTTCACCAAGCCCAGCGCCACGTCGGGGTGATCGCCCTCAAAGAGCCGCTGGCGCATCTCCAGGGCCTGCACGTAGAGCGGCTCGGCCTCCGGCGCGCGACCCAGCAATACCCGCGTGCGTGCGAGGTTAGTTATGGAGTTCGCCAGATCAGGGTGGTCGCCTGGGAAGAGCCGTTGGTACATCTCCACGGCCTGAACGCAGAGCGGCTCCGCCTCGGTCACTCGGCCAAGTCTCTCCCGAACGTACCCAAGGTTGTTCAGGCTTATAGCCACGTCGGGGTGGTCGCCCTTGAAGAGCCGCTGATTCATCTCCAAGGCCTGTACGAAGAGCGGCTCGGCTTCCTTGGCGCGGCCCAGCGAGCTCCGCACAGCGGCGAGGTTGGTCAGGCTGGTCGCCACGGTGGGACGGTCTCCCTTGAAGATCCGCTGCTTCATCTCCAAAGCCTGAAGGAGGAGCGGCTCGGCCTCCTCCGGGCGATTGAGCTTCTGCCGCACGAACGCCAGGTTGCCCAGGCTTCTCGCCACGTCGTAGTTATCGCCCTTGAAGAGCCGCTGCCGCATCTCCAGCGCCCGCAGATGGAACGGTTCGGCTTCCTTCGCGCGCCCCAGCGATTCCCGCACCTGCCCGACCTGGTGGAGGCTCGTCGCCACCTCGGGGTGGTCGCCCTTGAAGAGCCGCTGGTACATCGCCAGCGCCTCTACACAGAGCGGCTCGGCCTCCGCCGCCCGTCCCAGGTCATGCCGCACCTGCGCGAGGTTGTTCAGGCTCGATGCTACCTCGGCATGGTCGCCCTTGTAGAGTCGCTGGCGTATCTCCAGGGCCTGCACGACAAGCGGCTCGGCCTCCGCCGCGCGCCCATTGCCTCGCAGAATGGTCGCGATGGTGTCGCGGAGGCCGGCCTCGGTCTCCGGGTCGTCCTTGAACGTCCCCGTGTCAAGTTCCTTGATGGCGCTCATCATGGCGTCGGCCACAAGCGTGTCTTGCTTGCCGCCCTGGTTGGGGTCCGAGGACGCCAGCGCCTTCGTCACGAACTCGGCGATCGCCGCCGCGCGGGTGGTCGCCTTCTCCGCAGCTAGGGCCCGGTCCGCCGCGCGCCCGGCCTGCCAGAGCGTGCCCGCCAGCCCCGCCACCAGCGCCAGCAGCACCGCCGCCGCCGCGACGACCGGTCCCCGGTTGCGCCGAACGAACTTGCGAACGCGGTAACCGGCGCTCGGGGGGGCCGCCATCACCGCCTCGCCGGACAGGCGACGCGCGATGTCCATCGCCAGGCCGCTGGCGGTGTCGTAGCGCCTGGACCGGTCCTTCTCCAGGCACCGCATCACGATCCAGTCGAGGTCGCCGCGGACGAGGGCGCCGAGCCTCCTGGGCTCGGTCTGCCGGCAGGCGGCGACATTCGCGAGGTTGTCCAGCGTGGAGAGGCGGGTGGAGGGCTTGGGAGGATCGACCTCGCGGATGATGCGCTGCATCTCGGCGAAGGCCGCGGCCCGCAGCTCCTTGGGATCGAAGGGCGTGGCGCCCGTGAGCAGTTCGTAGAGCAGGACCCCCAGCGAGTACACGTCGGTGCGGGTGTCGATGTCCAGAACGGTCAGATCCGCCTGCTCGGGGCTCATGTACTCGGGCGTGCCGATGAACTGGTTCTGCTCGGTGAAGACCGTGCGCTCGGTCAGGGTGTGGGCCGTGGCCTTGGCGACGCCGAAGTCGATGATCTTGGGGACCGGCTTGCCGTCCTGGAGCGTGACCAGCACGTTGCCGGGCTTGAGGTCGCGGTGGATGATCCCCTTCTGGTGCGCGTGCTGCACCGCCTGGCAGACCGGGATGAACAGCTCGAGCCGCTCGCGGGGGGAGAGCCGCGCGGTGTCGCAGTACTGCGTGATCGGGACGCCCTCGATCAGCTCCATCACGAAGTACTGGCGGCCGCGGGAGGTGGCGCCGGCGTCGTAGACCTTGGCGATGCTGGGGTGGTCCATCAGCGCCAGGGCCTGGCGCTCCTGCTCGAAGCGGGCGATAACCTGCCGGGTGTCCATGCCGAGGCGGATGACCTTCAGCGCCACGCGCCGGCGGAGCGGGCCGGTCTGGTCGGCCGCGTACACCACGCCGAAGCCGCCCTCGCCGATGACGCCCAGCAGCGTGTACGGGCCTATGCGCTCGCCGATGCTCTCGGCCTCCCCGTACATCCCGTTGGTGCCGCTGGTCGCGCCCTGGGCCTGCGGCGGGGGAGGGGGGGCGGTGGGTGCGCCCATGAACTCTCCGGCGCTCACGTCGGCCGCGAGCAGGCCCTCGACGCGGGCGCGCAGGCCCCCGTCCCCCGCGCACGCCTGGTCCAGGAAGGCGGCGCGCCGCTCCGCGGGCAGCTCCAGGGCCTCGCAGAAGATCGCCTTGGCCTGCCGCCAATCCTGCTTGCCCATAGCGGGTCCTTCCGGCTTCAGACTCTTCCCTCGAGCGCCTGGTGCAGCCAGGCGCGGGCAAAGGCCCAGTCGCGCTTGATCGTCCGCGGCGACACGTTCAACGCCTCCGCGGACTGTTCCACGCTCAACCCGGCGAAGAAGCGCAGCCGCACCACCTCGGCCGCGTCGCCGTCCACCTCCTGTAAGCGCCGCATGGCGCTGTCGAGGGCCAGGATTTGTTCCTCGTCCTGCTCGGCGGCCAGGTCCACGACGTTCAAGGGAACTCGCTGCCGGCCCCCGCCGCGCTTGACCCGGTCGCGCCGGCGGGCGTGCTCGATGAGGAGGCGGCGCATAGCCTCGGCGGCCACGTGATAGAAGTGAGCGCGCCCGTTCCAGGCGATGGCGTGCTCGCCGAGCACGCGCAGGTAGACCTCGTGAACCAGGTCGGTCGCCTGGAGCGTGTGCCCGGGGTTTTCCCGGGCCATCCGCATCTGGGCGATGGAGTGCAGGTGGTTGTAGACCAACCTCAGGAGTTCATCGGCAGCGCCGGATTGGCCCTCGGCCGCGGCACGCAGCAGTTGCGTCAGGTCACCCGTCGCCGTCGGCTTATTGCCCCCGCCGGTCATCGGGCCAGCGTACTCGAAACCGCGTCCAGCGCCGAGGAATCCATGAAGTTCTGCGCAGATTGGTCGGTCCGCGTCATGCCGACCCGTCCGGCGGGGAGTCCTTCTCCCCTCCCCGCGTCGCCGCGTCCCCGCGTCGTCCCCCCTCCCCGTATCATCCGCCATGCCCGCCCGAATCATCGACGGCAAAGCCCTCGCCCAGTCCCACCGCGAGCAGATCGCCACCCGCGTGGCCGCCGTCCGCGGGCGGGGCGGGCGCGTCCGCCTCGACGCCATCCTTGTCGGCACCACCGACAACGCCGCCCGCGTCTACGCCGAGAAGCAGGGCCAGACCTGCGCCGAGCTCGGCATCGAGTACCGCCTCCATCGACTCTCAGTCGAAGAGTGCGATGAGCCCGGCGGCCCCGGCCAGCCCCCCTCGCCCGCCTCCCTCGCCGACCCCGACCATCCCCACACCACCTACGACGGCATCGCCAGGCGCATCCTCCTCCTGAACACCAACGATGACGTCTCCGCCATCATGGTCCACATGCCCCTCCCCGAGGGGCTCGATCCCTACTCCATCCAGCGCCTCATCGACCCCGACAAGGACGTCGAGGGCGTCAACCCCGCCAACATCGGCAACATCGTCTACGGCCGCTCCTCCCTCGCTCCCTGCACCGCCCTCGCCACCATCAAGATGATCGAGTCCACCGGCGTCGAGCTCCGCGGCAAGACCGCCGTCGTCGTCGGCGCCTCCAATCATGTCGGCAAACCCATCGCCGTCCTGCTCATGCGCCAGGACGCCACCGTCATCTCCTGCAACAAGTGGACCCACGACCTCGCCGACCTCACCCGCCGCGCCGATGTCCTGGTTTCCGCCGCGGGCGTCCCCGCGCTCATCAAGGCCGACATGGTCAAGCCCGGCGCCATCGTCATCGACGTCGGCGTCAACCGCGTCCCCGACGGCAAGGGCGGCACGAAGACCGTCGGCGATGTGGATTTCGACGCCGTCCGCGGCACCGCCGGTTTCATCAGCCCCGTCCCCGGCGGCGTCGGCCCCATGACCGTCGCCATGCTCCTGCTCAACGTCGTCCAGGCCTCCGAGCCAGCCGGCTTCCGGGCCTGATCGAGGCTTGGGCCCGGAGCCCTCCCACGCCTTCGCGCCGCTACGCCTTTCCATTACCATCCTCCGATGCCCGACCTGCACGTCCTGCTCCTGGGGGATTCGCTCCGCCTCTCCTACCAGGCTCGGGTCAAGACTCTCCTCGCACAGGACGGCCTCACGCTCGATGGCCCCGCAGGGAGCACCGGCAACAGCCGCGCCTGCCGCGAAGGCGCCGAGGCCTGGCTCAACACCTACCGCCCCGACCTCGTCTGTTTCGCCGCCGGCCCCCACGCCGCCGACGATGCCCACCTGATCGCAACCACGGGCGGCCGGCTCGAGCCGGTCGACCTGGCCGACTACGAGGGCGACATCCTGCACCTCGGCGAGCTCTTCCGGCGCCACTGCGGCCGCCAGGTCGTTTTCGTGACCATGCCCCCCGTGCATGTCGAGCGCTTCGTGGCCGCGCACGCCCGCCATGGCGCCGGAACCGCCGCCGCGGGGCGCGACCTCGCCCAGTCGCTGAACCGCAGCATCAAGCAGTACAACGACCTGGCCTTCACCCTCCTCGGTCAACTCAACATCATGGTCACCCGCCTCGGCGACCTTCTCAGCCCCCGCGCCGACGATTGCCTGGCCGATGACGGAGTGCACCTCTCACCTGCCGGCGTCGAGTTGGCCGCCCGCATGGTCGTGGGCGGCATCCTGGGCGTGGTCTGACCGCGGCAACCGCCCGAACCTTCCCCGCAATGCCCCTCCCCATAAGTTCGTTGACATATCCAGCAGCCGGCGCTTGAATCATCGGTACTGGTCGCTCCGGCAGCGACCCGAGGACTATTCATGTCAACGCTCGCGTTTCTGAATCAGCTCGGCCCCATGGAGATCATTGCTCTCCTGATGCTCGGCCTCATCCTCTTCGGCCGTCGCCTCCCGGAGGTCGGCCGCAACATGGGTCGTGGGATCGTCGAGTTCAAACGCGGCCTCAAGGGCATCGCCGATGAAGTCGAGGAGGAGTCCAGCAAGCCCGCCCAGCGTACCCAATCGTCCCTCCCTCCCAAGGACGCCCCGATCGATGCCAGCGCCGCCCCTCAGCCGCCCCACGAGGAGGTCCGCGTGAGCCGATCTGAGAAGGTCGACTAGGCCCCCTGCCTTGACTGCGGCCGTGGCAGCTGGATCGGGTAGGATCCGGCATGGTTTTCCACGCCCTCATCCCCATTGTCATGGCCTTGGCCGCCCCCGCCCCCCCCGGCGCGCCGGCCGACCCGCCCACTATCACCCTCAAGGCCGACAACACGGTCATCGACCGTTCCTGTCGCGTCGTCATCCCCCCCGGCACGGTCATCGAGGACGCCGACGGCAACGGGGTTATCCAGATCACCGCCCCCGGCGTTGTCATGGAGTTCGCCCCCGGCTCCGTCCTGCGCGGCGCCGCTCCCGGTGTCGACCCTGACCACTACACCGGCACCGGCATCCGCATCAAGGGCCAGAAGGATGTCACCCTCCGCGGTGTCGTCGTCAGCGGCTACAAGGCCGGTCTGTGGGCCACCGCCGCGCCCGGCCTCACCATCGAGAACGCCGACGCCTCCGACAACTTCCACCAGCGCCTCCGGTCCACACCCCAGGCCGAGGACGGCGCCGACTGGATGAGCTTCCACCACAACGACAAGAACGAGGCCCTCGAGACCTACGGCGCGGCCATGTACATCGAGGACTCCGACAACATCACCGTCCGCAACTGCCGCGTCCGCCACGGCCAGAACGCCCTCATCATCGACCGTGTCAACGGCGCCAGGATCTACGACAACGAGTTCTCCTTCAACTCCGGCTGGGGCATCGGCATGTGGCGATCCGGCCGCAACACCATCTCCCGCAACGCCATCGACTTCTGCGTCCGCGGCCACTCCGAGGGCGTCTATAACCGCGGCCAGGATTCCGCCGGCATCATCTGCTTCGAGCAGTGCTCCAGCAACATCATCGCCGAGAACTCCGTCACCCACGGCGGCGACTGTTTCTTCGGCTTCGCGGGTCTGGAGGCCCTGAACGGCGAGGGCGCCCCGCCCGACTTCGACTTTACCCGAAAGGGCTGCAACGACAACCTCCTCATCGAAAACGACCTCTCCTACGCCCCCGCCCACGGCATCGAGATGACCTTCTCCTTCGGCAACAAGTTCATCCGCAATCGCCTCGTCGAGAACGCCATCTGCGGCGTCTGGGGCGGCTACTCCCAGGACACCATCATCGCCGAAAACGAGTTCGACGGCAACGGCGGCATGGCCTACGGCCTCGAGCGCGGCGGGGTGAACATCGAGCACGGCGCAAACAACCTCATCCTCAACAACCGCTTCGTCAACAACATGTGCGCCGTCCACCTGTGGTGGCACGACAACGGCGACTTCGCGACCAAGACCTGGGGCAAGGCCAACTACAAGGGCGTCGTCGGCAACGCCGTCATGAGCAACACGTTCGTGAACGACGCCAACCACCCCTTCAAAAACCTCCGCCCCGACCAGAAGTTCATCGTCCTGCAGGTGCGCGACGAGAGCCGCGAGCACAACAAGGTGGCGCCGATCCGCTGGGGGAACAACTCCACCCTCTCATCCATCGACAACGTCGAGACGATGGACGTGGCCAGCGGGCTCAAGCTCGTCAACCAGAGCCCCCCGCCCGCCTACGAGGTCCCCAGGTACGAGGCGCTGGGAACCACGCGCCCCGTCGGCGCACGCCCCCGGCTCCGCGGCCGCGACAACATCATCATGACCCAATGGGGACCGTGGGACCATGAATCGCCCCTGGTGCGGCTGGAAAAGATCGAGGGCGGCGATCGTCTCTACTCCGTCCGCAAGCTGCCGCTGAAAGGGACCACCGCGAGCGTGACCGGCGATGGAATCAGCGGCGCGATCGAGGCCGGTCCGGGCGACGAGCCCGATACCTGGACCTACCGCGTCCACCCCACCAAGGGAGGTCTCCTCGCCTACTCGTTCACCATCGCAAACGGTGACTTCCACGCCGAGTTCCACGACGCCATCCTCAACACCGTCTGGGACCTCGCCGTCTTCCCATGGGCGGCCGGCCCCAACCAACCCGCTCCGCCCCCCGACCTCGAGAAGTGGCGAGCCGCCGCCTCCGGCCCGGACGCCGCCCACGCCACCGTCGGCGCCCTGCGGTTCGCCTTCGGCGGGCGCGGCCCCAGCGACCTGAACATCTCCCCGGCAATCACCGCGGCCAAGTTCAGGGGCGACTACTTCGGAATCATCGCCACCACCAAGGTCCCGCTCCCCAAGGGCAAATGGCGCCTCAAGACCGTCAGCGACGACGGCATCCGCGTCATCGCCGACGGTAAGACCGTCATCGAGCGCTGGACCCACCACGGCGCCGAGAACGACGAGGCCGTCCTCGACCTCCCTGCCGACAAGACCGTCGACCTCACCGTCGAGTACTTCGAGATCTTCGGCGGCGCCGTCCTGGAGTTCCAGATCGAGCCTGTGAACTGACCCTGTTCCCGGCCAGACGGCCTCTTGGCCATCTCAGTCGTCGTGGGTACGATTGCCGCAGTTGCCGAGGTAGCTCAGTTGGTTTAGAGCGCTGGATTCATAACCCGGAGGTCGGCGGTTCAAGTCCGCCCCTCGGCACTTCCCGGACACACATAAACGCGGCCGCCGGGCCGGCCATCAACAGACCGCCGCTGGCGGAGATCGCCCGGCGCGAAGGCCTTCGGCTGCATCCTGCGCGGGGCCGTGCACTCGCAGAATGTTCGGCAGGTTTTCGACGAAATCGTCCATCGGGTGTGGCGGTTTCCGATTACAGACATTATTATCCACAATAGAGCCCAACGAGGGCGTTCGTTTGGCGGCACCGTCTGCGACGTGCCGCACACGAGGGCCTTGGAGGACTCCCCCAGCGGTTCGTCGGGGCCATCGGGGGAAGAACGGAGCCGAAATGGGACGCGATCACCGGCGGTTCAGGCGCGGCAGGCGGACGGCGTTTGTCGCGACGGTGTGTCTGGTGGCGGGAACGGTGGTCGTCGCGGCGATCATCGACCTCACCCTCAACGACTTCCAGTTGCGAGGCACGCAACTCGGCTCGCTGGATCCGACGGTCTTCCAGGAATCGCCGTCGTGCATCATGTGCCACGGCGATTTCGACGTCGGGAACGACCCGGGCTCAACCTGGAAAGGGAGCCTGATGTCGCAGGCGGGGCGCGACCCGCTCTTTTTCGCGCAGATGGCCACCGCCAACCAGGACGTGGCGAACGCGGGGTACTTCTGCATGCGGTGCCACGTGCCGATGTCATTCGCGACCGGGCACGCGCTCCCGCCCGACGGCAGCACGCTCGACAGGAAGGACCTCGACGGGGTCACGTGCCATTTCTGCCACTCGATGGTGGACCCGATCTACCAGGAGGGGGTAAGCCCGGTGCAGGACCAGGCGATCCTCGCGGCCCTTCCGGGCGGACCGCCGGCGTACTACGCCAACTCGATGTTCGTTCTGGACCCGACCGGGCTGCGGCGCGGGCCGATCACCGACCCGCTCCCGATGCACGCCACGGTCTATTCCCCGTTCCACGAGGGGGGCCAGATATGCGGGACGTGCCACGAGGTGGGGAATGTCGCCGTGTCGCGCCAGCCCGACGGGACGTACCGCTACAACGCGATCGACGCGCCCACACCCGACGAGAACCCGCACACCCAGTTCCCGCTTGAGCGCACTTACTCAGAGTGGCTCAACAGCGAGTTCGCGGCGGGGGGCGTGGACATGGGCGGGCGGTTCGGCGGAACCGAGGGGCCGGTGGTGAGCGTCTGCCAGGATTGCCACATGCCCAAGATCACGGGGCGGGCCGTATTCTTCGGCCCGGTGCGGGAGGGAATGCCGCTGCACGAGTTCGCCGGCGGGGCGGCCCAGGTGCTGGACATCATCAAGCTGTTCACGGCGGACGATTCGGCCGTGGACCAGGCGGCCCTGGTGCGGGGGCGGGCGGCGTCGGTCTCGATGCTGGAGCGAGCGGCGACCCTGGAGGTGAATCAGTCGGGGGCGACGCTGGGCGTACGCGTGATCAACGAAACGGGGCACAAACTGCCCACGGGGCACATCGAGGGGCGCCGGGTGTGGATCAACGTGCAGTTCCTCAACGCCGCCGGACAGATCATCGCCGAGCACGGCGCCTACGACGACGCGGCCGCGGAGCTGGATGAGCAGTCCACGACCGTCTACGAGATGGGCGTGGGGCTGAGTGATTACGCCGCGGGCGTGACAGGCCTGCCCGCCGGTCCGACGGGACGCATGGCCCTCGCGGACACAATCGTGAAGGACAACCGGATCCCCCCGCGCGGGTTCAGCAACGCGGCGTTCGAGCAGGCCGGTGCCCCGGTCGTGGGGGCGGTGTACGCCGACGGGCAGTATTGGGACGACCGCGGATTCGCGATCCCGGCCGGCGCAGCCACGGCCGGCGTGTCGCTCTACTACCAGAACACGCCGAAACACTACATCGAGATGCTGCGGGACAACAACCACACCAATGACTGGGGCAACGTTCTGTATTCGCTCTGGGAGATAAGCGGGCGCGGCGCGCCGATCCGCATGGCCCACGCCGAGCTGACGCTGGGCCCCTCGTGCGCGGCAGATTGGAACAATGACGGCGTGCTCAACAGCCAGGACTTCTTCGACTTCCTCTCCGATTTCTTCATCGGCCACGCCGACTTCAACAGCAGCGGCCTGACGAACAGCCAGGACTTCTTTGATTTCCTGGCGGCGTTCTTCGCTGGATGTCCCTGACTCAGCGATAATCTTGTAAGTGCCACCCCCTGACCAGGGCTCGGGTGGCGCGCTCTCGTCGCACCGCTCGGCCGACTTCGCGACCCCACCTCTACAGTCCCCCATGCGGGCCGCCATCCTTGACAAGCCCGGACCCGTCGAGACCCGCCCCCTCCGCCTCGACGACATCCCGCGCCCCGAGCCCGCCCCCGACGAGGTCCTCATCCGCGTCCGCGCCTGCGGCGTCTGCCGCACCGACCTGCACGTCGTCGAGGGCGAGCTCCCCCAGCGCCGCACGCCCGTCGTCCCCGGCCACCAGATCGTCGGCGAGGTCGTCGCACGCGGCTCGCAGGTCCGCACCCTGAGCCCCGGCGACCGCGTCGGCGCCGCCTGGCTCCGGCGCACCTGCGGCCACTGCCGCTTCTGCACCTCCGGTCGCGAGAACCTCTGCGACACCCCCGAGTTCAACGGCTGGACAACCAACGGCGGCTTCGCTGAGTTCGCCACCGCCCCCGCCGATTTCGCCTACCGCATCCCCGACGGCTTCGACGACACCCAGGCCGCCCCGCTCCTCTGTGCCGGCATCATCGGCTACCGCTCCCTCCGCCTCACCGGGCTCGGCGACCGTCCCGCCGGCTGGCGCGGCGCCCGGCTGGGCATCTACGGCTTCGGCGCCGCCGGCCACGTCGTCATCCAGCTCGCCCGCTCGCGCGGCGCCGAGGTCTACGTCTGCACCCGCGACCGCGATCGCCACCAGACTCTCGCCACCGAGCTGGGCGCGGCGTGGGTCGGCGACGCGGCCGACCGGCCCCCGGCCCCGCTCGACGCCTCCATCATCTTCGCCCCCGCCGGCAACCTCATCCCCCCCGCGCGGGAAGCCCTCGACAAGGGCGGCGTCCTCGTTCTCGGTGGCATCCACATGTCCCCTTCGCCGCCCCTGGAGTACCGCCTGCTGTACCACGAGCGCGTCGTCCGCTCGGTCGCCAACAACACCCGCGACGACGGGCACCAGTTCCTCCACGAAGCCGCGGCCATCCCCGTGCGCACCCACGTCCGCACCTTCCCCTTGGCCCAGGCCAACGAAGCCCTCCTCGCGCTCAAGACCGACGCCATCCGCGGCGCCGCCGTCCTCGTCATCTGAACCGACCCGCGGCGAACGAGGCGACGCGCCGCCACAACCACCACGTCACTCCCCCGCCCGTCCCCGTCCCACCCACGCCACAACCAGCATCATCACCACCGCCACCCCCGCCGCCGCCGCCCCCAGCACAAACGGCGCTGTGTGCCCCACCCGGTCCCACAGCGCCCCCGCCGCGACGCTGCTCGTCAGCGTTGTCAGCCCGTTCACCATGAAGAACACCCCGATCGCCTGCCCGCGCAGCTCGTTCGGCGCCACGTCCGTGATCAGCGCTTTCCCCACCCCGTCCGTCAGCGCCATGTACAGCCCGTACACCGCCAGGAGCGGCCACACCCCCACCGCCCCGGTTACCGCGAACCCCGCGTACACCGCGCCGTAGATCCCCCAGCCGATCCCGATCACCCGCCACCGACCGATCCGGTCGCTCAGCACGCCCGCCGGGTACGACCCCAGCGTGTACGTCAGGTTGTACATCGCGTACGCCAGCACCACCACCCACGCCCGCATCCCCAGGTCCCGCGCCCGCAGCAGCAGGAACGTGTCGCTGCTGTTGGCCAGCGCGAACATCACCAGCATCACCAGCACCATCCAGTACCGCCGCGGCAACCCCAGCACCCCGCGCCGGCCGGTAGCATCGACCCCGCCGGCCGCCCGCCGTGCTCCCGGCTCGTCACCCGTGGCCGCGTGCGGCGCCTCCTTGACCAGAAACGTTAAAATCAGCGCCGCCAGCCCCATCGCGGCGGAGATCGCAAACACGATCCGAAACGCCCTGCCCCCATCCCCCGCCGCCGCGCCCGTGCTCGCCGGCGCCGCCGCCGAGTCCCCCAGCCACCAGAGCAGCCCCGCCGCCAGCAGCACGCCCACCATCGCCCCCGCCGTATCCATCGCGCGATGCAGCCCGAACGCCCGCCCCCGCTGCGATTCCTCCGCGCTGTCGGCGATCAGCGCATCCCGCGGGCTACCCCGTATCCCCTTCCCCACCCGGTCGATCATCCGTCCCCCCAGCACCATCGGCCACGTCGTCGCCGCCGACAGGACCGCCTTCCCTACCACCGGCAGGCCGTACCCCCAGCGGATGTACGGCACCCGCCGCCGGACTCCCCCGCGTCCCCGGTCGCTCCGCCACCCCGCCCACGCCGTCATCAGCGCCACCGCCGCCTGCGTCAACCCCTCCACCCACCCCAGCGACGTCGCCGACGCCTGCAACACCCCCACGATGAACAGCGGCAGCAGCGGATAGATCATCTCCCCCGACACATCCGCGAAGAACGACACCCACCCCAGCAGGATCACCGTGCGCGGCAAGGGTGCCTTGGTCCCCGCGGCAGCCCCGGCGTTCACGATCGGCGTCGCCAACTCGCGCTCCCGAGCCCGGACCCGGTCACTCCACCCGCACCAGCGAGTCCTCGCGGATGCTCGCCACGCTCACCCTGCCTTCCGCGCCGGTGAATCTCTGCGTGGCCGTCCACCCCGCCGGCGTCGTCACCAGCTCCACCCCGCCCACCAGACCGCCGGGCGTCGTTGGCGTGGTCAGTTCTCCCAGCTCCTTCAAGCTCCCCGCCCACCGTCCATTCGTCTCCTTGAACGCCTTCTGCGCGTAGTACACCGCGTGCAGCACGTCCCGCGCAGCAAGCGACGGGTCCGGCCGGAACCGTTCGTCCCCGCAGTCCGCGGCGTGCCCCACGAACTGCACGTACCCCCATTGCTCCGGCCGGTGCATGTCCACGATCCCCTGCGGCGACCAAACCCAGTTGTGCTCGGGGCGCCCCTCCACCTTTCGATATGCACCCCCGACAACCTCCAGGTCCCACTCCACCCGCGAGAAGTTCACCCGCCATTGCTCCCCATCCCGCGGCGGGCACCTCACCGCCCCGTGCCTGTCCAGCGCCGCCCACGGCAGCGCCAACTCCACCGTCCATCCCCGGTCCGTGTCCGTCGGATCGTTGAGCGTCCCATCGACATGCACCGCCGTCCGCAGCCCCTTCACGTCCCACCCATGGTCCGCCGGCCCCCCATTCCGGTACGGCTTCGGCAGAAACAGGTCGAAGATCGTGTTCAGCGCGTTGATCTCCACCTCGTAGTACCGGTGGTTGTCCCCCGTCGGGTTCAGGAACACCTCGAAGTCGTTGTCGTGGAACACGATCGAGTCGCGCTGGGTCAGCGTCCCCCACACGTGCGGCTCCTCCATCTCCGCCCCGACATACAGGCATGTGTCGTCCCAGACCATCTTGGCCCGCGTGCGATACCGCGGCCGCGCCCTCACGTCCCCTTCGATATCGACGAAGTCCTCGGTCCAGGCGGCCCCCCGCCAGAACGGCTTGTCCAGCCGCCCATCGATCGTCGGCGCACACGGGGCGCGGCAGCACAGGTACTGCCGGCGGACCTGCGACGTCGGCGGCGTGTAGGGTGGCGGGATCATCGGTTACGATCGTAACCGATACGCCATGGCAACCTCCGGCCCCACATATCAACCCCTCTCGGCCTGCGGCTGGACCGCCCGCGCCGTCGGCGACCTCTCCCACATGCCCGCTCCGGTCCGAGCTCGTCTGGACGTGGTGGGGGGGATCCCCGCGACTGTCCCCGGCTGCATCCACACCGACCTCATCGACGCCGGCCTCATTCCCGACCCCGCTATCGGCGAGCACGAGAAGGAGGTCCAGTGGGTCTCGTGGACCGACTGGCGCTACGAGACGAGGTTCGAGGCGTATCCCGAACTCTTCGACCACCACGAGATCGACCTCGTCTTCGAGTGCCTCGACACCATCGCCGCCATCGAGCTCAACGGCGACAAGGTCGGCAACGCCGCCAGCGAGTTCATGCCGCACCGCTTCAGCGTTCTGGGCCTGCTCAAACCGGGAACCAATCACCTCGCCGTCACCCTTACCAGCCCGCTCCGCTACGTCCACGAGCAGGCCGCGAAGCTCGGCCCGCGCCCCGTCAACGGCGACTGGGACCCGTTCGTCTTCATCCGCAAGTGCGCCAGCAACTTCCAGTGGGACTGGGGACCGAAGGTGGCGACCTGTGGGATTGCCGCGGATGTGCGCCTGGATGCATGGTCGGTGCTTCGTCTGTTGCCAACCACCGTCGAGGTGTCCGACGGAATCGAACCAGGGACCCCCGGGCTCACAGTCAAGGTACCCCTGAAGTGGTCGGCCCAAGCCAATCCCAACGCCTCGGTCTTGCTCTATGGCCTTGTAACGCATGCCAACGGATGGACGGGAAGAGACGGCGGGGCGGCAAGTCCGCCTCGCGCGGGATCGATCGACAACTGGCGCTCGGAGCTCTTTCAACTCGTGGTCGATCTTGACCGAGCCGAGCCTTGGTGGCCACGAGGCCATGGTCAGCGATCGCTCTACACGTTGAACGTCGAGGCACGGCTGGTCGATCCCGCTTGTCGCGAAGTCTCCCGCGCGACGTCCGCTCTGCTCGACGGTTCGACCACACGGTTCGGCCTTCGGGATGTCGCATGGTCCGGCGGGGGCTTCCGCATCAACGATCGCCCCATCCTCTGCAAAGGCGCCAACTGGATCCCCGAGGGCCTCTGGCCGCGTGACCGCACCCCCGAGCGCGTCCGCCGCCGCCTCCAGCAACTCGTCGCCGCCAACATGAACATGCTCCGCGTCTGGGGCGGGGGGCGCTACGAGCCCGACTGGTTCTACGACCTCTGCGACGAGATGGGCATCATGGTCTGGCAGGACTTCATGTTCTCCTCCGGCATGTACCCCGAGGAGGACCCCTACCCCGCCCTCATCGAGGCCGAGGCCCGCCACCAGGTCGCCCGTCTCAGCCGCCACCCCAGCGTCGTGCTCTGGTGCGGCGGCAACGAGTGCACCTGGGCCTACGAGAGCTGGGGCTGGAAAGACAAGCTCAAGCCCGGCCAGACCTGGGGCCGCAAGTACTGGCTCGACCTGCTCCCCAAGGTCGTCTCCGAGCTCGACCCCACCCGCCCCTACTGGCCCAACTCGCCGTGGTCCGGAGATGAATCCAAACCCAACGACACCGAGCAAGGCGACCGGCACACCTGGGACGTCTGGGGCGATGGTTACCGCGCCATCACACCAAGATTCTGCAGCGAGTTCGGCCAGCAGGCCCCCAGCAACTACGGCACTCTGCGCGGTGCTGGTCTCACCCCCGACCTCGCCCCATTCCCGGGTAGGGAGGCGCGGGGACGTGGGGACGCGGGGAGGGGGGTACAGGCTTCCTCCCCCAGTCCCCCCGTCTCCCAGTCCCCCAGTCTCCTCCTCCCCGCCTCCCTCGCCTCCCGCCAACGCGGCCCCGGCGGAAACAAACGCTGGTACGACGACCCCATCGCCGAGCTCTTCCGCCCGCCGCGGGACTTTGATGAGTGGCATTTTCTCGCCCAGCTCCTCCAGGCCCGCTCCCTCCGCACCGGCATCGAGTGGCTCCGAACAAACCAGCCGCGATGCTCCGGCGCCCTCATCTGGCAGCTCAACGACGCCTGGCCCGGCCTCAGCTGGTCCATCATCGACTCCGCAGGCCGCAGAAAGCTCGCGTACTACGCCGTGCAGGAGTCGTTCAAGCCCCGCCTGCTGACTATCCAACCCATCGACAACCGGCCCCAACTCTTCGCCATCAACGACACCCAGGAGCGGGCCTCCTACATCCTCACGATCCGGCGGATTCGCCTCGATGGCGAGATCCTCGCCAAGGAGGGCGCCCAGCGCCTCGCCGTGCAACCGCACAGCGTCTCCCAGCCGATCGACCTCGAGCCCCTCATCGGCTCGCCCTCCGACCCCACCAGGGAGTTCCTTGTCGCCGATGCGCTCGGCCATCGCGCCACGTGGTTCTACCTCCCCGACAAGCTGCTCCGCTACCCGGACGTGAACTTCGATGCGCACGAGTTCATCGGCATCGGCAACCGCGGCGGAAAAGCCCGCGCAGGCACCGTCATCCGAGACCTGGTCTTTCGCACCGATGTGCTCCCCCTCGACAAGGACGACGCCCTGTACGTGCCCACGCTCCGCACCTTTCTTCCGGGCGAGGAGATTACGTTCGAGATCGGCAACCCCACCCGGGCCGACCTCCCGCCGCCCGCCGCATCCGAGATCTTCTCCCGTCCGTTCCTCTGGTGCGCCAACTGGTTCGGTGCTTCCGAGCCCTGAGAGGACGACAGGCGGCAGACCGGGCGCGGCCACGGGGTGCGCCAACAAACGGACGAGAAGGGACGAGAGTTTTTGAGAAAAGACGAGAAAGGGTGGGGAAAGGACGAGAAAAACAGGACATAATTTTTGCATAAGTGTTTGTGGCATATAGAGTTGTGACATTTGGCGGGGTGTTTTTCGCCGGCGCGCGGGTGCGAGTTTCTCGAGGTTTTTGATCGTTTTTGGGGGTTCGCCGCGGGGCGAGATTCGATGTAAACCGCTGTCCATAAAGCACTTGTATTGACGGTTGCCCGGTTCCGCTCGATTCTGATTTGCGGGGCTCCTCGGCGGGGGCGCCCGGGCCCACCGCCCGGCGGGGGCGATGTCGGCGCTGGGAGGGGTGGAGGGCTTCATGCCGTTGGGCCTGGTCGTGTCGGACATGGCTGTTCCCCTTTTCTGTTCCCGGGACACCCCGCGCGCGCGACAGCCCCTCACCCTTGGGCCGCGGGCCCTGTTTGCGCGCGCGGGAAGGGCCCAATCCGCGGCCGTGCGGCTGTAAGTGCCTGCGCCGGCGGGAGATAAAAAATCTCGGGTGTGCCTGTTTGTGCGCGCCGGGCGCGCCTGTTCTGCGCGCCCAAGTTGGCCACCACCACCGGTTCTTTGGCCTTGCCCTGACCTTGCCCATGAACGGTGGACACGGGGCGCGCGAAGGTGAATATCTAGAGTTGCCCGTGGCGAAAAGCAGGCCGAAGAAGGACCAAGACCGTGAGCATCGGATCTCGATGGAGACCATCGTCGATGCGTACAACGAGCATGAACGTGCAATGGGGTGGTACTACTACCTTGAAGACCGGCTCCAGTTCCCGTTCACTGCGACGTGCATCGCCCAGCGCGCCATTTCGCCGCTGCTCGCGAAGGACGAAGTCGAAGTCATCCGAATGGCGGACGCGTACGAGTGTTCCCACGAAATGTTCGTGACGATCCGCTGGGGAAAGGGGCGGGCGAAGGATGGCCTCGCAGTGCCGTTGTCGCAGTTGAGACCCTCCAGCAGCGCGGACGAGCAGACTCGGCAGGCCATCGAGGATTGGCATTACTGGGTGAAGATGGGGTACGAGTTCTAGGCAGGTGGTCTGCACCTCGCGGCACCGCCGCTCGTCCGCTGATGTGAGAGGGGAAGCCTGGGGGGCGGGGGGGCTCCCACACTCTCCCCCGGGCGGAGAAGAAGACAAGGGGGCCAGGCGCGATGGCCGCCGGGTCTGGCGGCGATCAATGAGATGATCCCCCCGGCCGTCTCCCGGTCAAAGCTCATCTTCGCCAAGCCCGGCCTGCTTCAAGAGATGGCGCATCAGTCCGACTTTCAGCGGCTTGTTGGCATGGACCGGGATCGACAGTCGCACCACCGAGCCTTGCTTGCCGTAGATATGATGACTCCCCGTGACACGCAGGAGCGTCCAGCCGTGGCGTTCAACGACCCGAATGAGGTCCTTGCCGCTGATCTGCCTCATACGGCGATCTCGAAGACACGCTGCGCGGGGTCGGACGTTGGCGGCTGCACGTCCAGCGAAAGACACCCCTCGACCGCGTCGTACAGGTTCTGGAGCAGTTCCTCGAACGTGTCCCCCTGCGTCGCGCACCCGGGGATCGCGGGGACCTCCGCCCAGAACCCGCCTTCCTCAGCATCATGGACGATGACCTTGATCTTCATGCGCGCCGCTCCAAGCCCGAGCAAAGTGTAGTCAACGGATGGCTCGCGGGTGCCCGATGCCTTGGAAGAACCTGTTTTCTTGAGCGCCGAGTGGCTTCGACCCGGTCAACGAACGACCCCGAGCTACGCTTGATGACCCATGAGCATGACCCGATTCGGACTGCTGTTCCCGGAACTGGCCGAGCAAGAGACACGTTCCGCGCGCGTGTCCGAGCCGCTGCCGCCCGAGGACCCGTTCCATCTGCCGGCCGACGAGTACGGCTTCGATGAGTCGTACTGCTTCGAGCGCGGGTGCGACTGCCGGCGTGTCATGATCAACGTCGTGGCCTGCGATGCGCGGGAGCACATGGCGACGATCAACCACGCGTTCGACAGGCCGGGGAAGGACGACCCTGTGCCCGAGCAGACGTTCCTTGACCCGCTCAACCGGCAAACGCGCTAGGCGCCGGCGCTGCTGAACATGTTCGAGAGTCTGATCCTGGCCGACGAAGGCTATCGCCTGCGGTTGCTGCGGCACTACCAGATGTTCAAGAGCGTCGTGGACGATCCTGCTCATCCCAAACGGCGACTTCTTTCTTCCTTGGGCGACAGCGAGGCTCCGCCGCCAGCGCGGGCGAGGGGCGCATCGACGCTTCAGCCACCCCCGCGGCGATTCAAGCGCAGGCCGCGGCGCTGATCGCCGCGCTGAGGCAATCGCACGCCCCGCCATTTCCGGGTACCTCCTTGCCGCACCCGCCGCACAACATTCCGCCCCGCGCGCACAAAACGGGCCCACGATGTCGCAACTACATTGCCAACAACGACTTACACGAAACACGCGCCACGGAGAGCCTCAAAAAACCCGGGCGGCCCATCCCCCCTCACTCCTTGATCCCCCGCGACGCATCCGACTCCACAAAGAACCGCCGCGCCACCACGTACAGCACCAGCACCGGGAAGACCACTAGGCAGCTCGCGGCCATCACCAGGTTCCACGGCGTGCCGCCGTGCTGCTGGTGGTACGACTGCAACCCCAGCGCCAGCGTGTACTGATCCTGGTGGTTCAGGAACAGGAGGGGGCCCTGAAAGTCGTTCCACGACGAGGCGAACTGGATCAGCGCCACGATCGCCAGCGCCGGCTTGGCCATCGGCAGGATCACCCGCAGGAACACCCCCAGGTGCGAGCACCCGTCGATCCGCGCCGCCTCGTCCAGCTCGCGCGGGATCGTCAGGAAGAACTGCCGCAGCAGGAAGATGCTGAACGCCCCGCCGAACCACGCCAGCACCCACAGCGGCCGGAACGTCCCGATCCACCCCAGTTGCTTGAACAAGACGTACTGCGGGGCCATCAGCACGGCCGGCGGGATCATGAGCGTCGCCAGCACCAGCACGAACACCCCGTCGCGCCCCGGCCACTTCAGGCGCGCGAACCCGTACGCCACCACCGCGCTCGACACCACCATCCCCAACACGCTCAGCGTCGCGATGATCGTCGAGTTCTTGAAGTACAGCGGGAAGTCCGCGACAGGGCTGTCCCACACGTCCCGGTAGTTCCTGGCTGCCTGCTTCCCCGCGCCCGCCCAGTAATCCGGCTCCACGTACGACAAGCGCTCGCCGGGATGGTCCGGCGACTCGACGTTCGGCAGCAGCCCCACGCCCGGCGCCGCCGCCTGGTCCGCCGGCTTGATCGAGACCACGCCCATCCACAGGAGCGGCACCAAGTACAGGAACCCCACGACCAGCAGCAGCGCCGCGAGCGCACCGATCCGCGCCGCCGAGCCACGATGGAGATATCCGCTTGACAACCTCATGCGGCCCTGTAGTAGACGAATCGGCGCCCGGTCAGCAGCAGCAGCGCGGCCAGCACCAGCGTCACGAGCAGCTGCACCCACGCCAGCGCGCAGGCGTACCCCATCCGCCCGTACACGAATGCGTTGGAGTACACGTACATCGAGTACACGAGTGTCGAGTTCTCGGGCCCGCCGCGGGTCATGATCTGCGGCGGCGCAAACACCTGCAGCGACCAGATCAAGGACATCATGGCGTTGAACATCACCGCGGGGGAGATCATGGGGAGCGTGACGTTCCAGAACCGCCGCCACGCCGGCACACCATCCAGATCCGCGGCCTCGTACAGCGACACCGGCACATCCTTCAGCGCCGCCGAGCAGACCATCAGCGACGTCCCGATCACCCAGAAGCTCATCAGGATCAGCGACGGCATGGCCATGGCCCGCGTCCCGAGCCAATCCGGGCCATCGATGCCGACCGCCGCGAGGGCGCTGTTGATCAAGCCAAACTTGGCGTTGAAGAGCCAGCCCCAGGTGACGCACGCCGACACGATCGGCACCAGCGTCGGCGCAAACACGACCGCCCGCACGAGCGCCGCCCCGCGCAGCCGCTGCTCGAGCAGCACCGCGATCAGCACCGACAGCAGCGTCGTCCCGATGACCGAGAAGGCGCCGAACAGGAGCGTGTTCTGCACCGCGATCCGGAACATCCGGTCCCCCAGCAGCTCCCGGTAGTTCGCCAGCCCTATGAACACCGGCGGCTCCAGCAGCGTGTAATCCGCCAGGCTGTACCGCAGGCTCATCACGGCGGGCGCGAGCATGAACAGCGCAAACCCGACGAGCCACGGGCTGATCCACAGCAGGCCGCGCGCAAGGTCGCGTCGTCGCGCCCGCAGGATGGCCGGGTGAACCGTCAACCCCGTGCCTCCCGCTGCCGCCGCCTCAGCGCCGCCTGGTCCATCAGCGCCTGCGCCCTCGTCTCGACCGTCCGCAGCGCCGGCTTCACGTCGGCCCCGCGCCAGATGGCATCGAACGCGCCGACCAGCATGTCCGCGTACGGCTGCCACACCCGCGTCTGCGGCAGGATCTCCACCGCCGGGCTCTTGGAGATCGCATCATGCACCCGCACGTACCGATTCGGGTGCGACTCCATGAACCCCGGCGATACCTCGCGCAGCGGCGAGCTCTTGCAATGCTCCAGGCACAGCCGCTCCTGCACCTCCTGCCATTGTGTGTGCCGCACGAACTCGAACGCCTCCTCCGGGTGCCGGCAACCTCGGGGGATGACCAGCACATCCGCCTCCAGCATCCCCGTCGGCTTCTGGGGGTCGTACAGATGATCCGCCACCGGCACCGGCGCCGCCCCGTAATCGAACTCCGGCGAATACCGGCGGAGGAAGTTGGCGATCCACGGCCCCTGCACGATCATCGAGCAGGCGCCGGAACTGAACGGGTCCTGGGGCGAATGGAAGCTCCGCGCGTAGACGTTCCCGAACTCGCTGGTCGCGCCCGCCCCGTACCTGCGCGGGTACGACTGCACCCACGAGTAGGCCGCGACCGTCGCGTCGTCGGTCAGGATCGCCCGATTCGCGACCGGGTCGTAGAGCCGGCCGCCGAACATGATCGGCCAGAAATACGGCCACCATGCCGGCAGGTTCTGCAGGAACCCGGCGTGCTCGATCTGCCCGACGTCGCCCACGACCATGAGTCTCTCCGCCGCGGCATCGAGCTCGGAGATCGTGCGCGGCGGCCGGTCCGGGTCCATACCCGCCTTCCGGAACTGCGCCCGGTTGTAGTACAGGGCGAGGTTGTAGACAGAGCTCACGGCCGCCCATTGCCGCCCCTCGTGCGAGAGCAACCGGCGCACCGCCGGGATGTAGAGCTCGGGGTCGATCCGCCCCCCCTCCCCGCCCCCGGCCCCGCCGAACTCGTCCAGCGCCAGCGCGGCCTTCGACTCGGCGAACTGCGGGACGTTGTAGCTGAAGAGCCCGACGACATCCGGCGGGTCGCCGCCGCTGATGGCGACCATCGCCTTGCTCATGATGTCGCTGACCGGGATCCGCCGGACCCAGATCCGCCCCTGCGAGGCGTTGAATCCATCCACGAGCCGCTGCACCGCGTCCCCCTCCGGCCCGGTCCACTTCTCCCAGTAGTCGATGACCGTCCGTCCCGCGGGGATCCCGGCCCTAGAGCGCGGCCGCCGCGGCAGGATCACCGCCGCCGCGGCGCCGGCGCCGAGAACGCCCAGCGCCCCCCGCCGGGAGATCGTCGGTTCGCGGGATGGGTCGGTGGGGGGGGCGGGCGGCACTCTCAGGCTCTCCGCACCGCCAGCGAGACGATCTCGAACGGCCGGATCTTCAGCACGGTCGTCGCGCCGGCGGCGTCGTGGCGCAGCATAACCGACGGGCGAGCGCGCTCGGCGACATCGACGGATTCGACGCTGCTCACCGGGATGTGCCAGTTGATGGTGACGGTCGCAGGCAGCGTCCGCTTCCGGTCGCCGCGGCTCTCGACAAGCCGGACGATTAGGCGCTCCCCGTCCTCGGCGGGTTTGATAGCCGCGATCTCGATGCGACTCTCACGCCCGGCGGTCGTGAGCGTGAACGGCGCCCACCGGTCGCCGCCGCCGGGCCACGCGGGCGCTCGCCCGGCCTCGACCCACATCGGCCGGTTGAGCGCCTCGGCCTCGACATCGACGGCCGCCTTGCGCCAGTCGCCGCCGTGCGGCATGAGGCTGTACGTGAAGCGGTGCTCGCCCATGTCCGCATCCGGGTCGGGGAACTTGGTGCTCCGCAGCAGCGACAGCCCCAGCAAACCGTCGCGGCACGAGTGCCCGTACTTGCTCTCGCTGAGCACCGCCAGGCCCAGGCCCGGCTCGGAAAGGTCAACCCACCGGTGGGCGCAGAACTCGAAGCGGGCTTTCGCGAACGGGCTTGTGCCCCTCGCCGGGCGCGAGACATGCCCGAACTGGATGCCGCAGGTCACGCGGCTCGCGCCGATCGATGTCGGGAACAGAGCGCGCAGCAGCATGCGGTCCTCGTGCCAGTCGACAAGCGACTGGACGTCCAGGCGCGGCGAGCCGGCCTCGAGCACGTACCGCTGGCTGATTCGGCTGGCCCTGCCCAGCGTTCGCGAAGTCTCGATCAGGGCGCGGAGCGGTCCGCGCTCGACGACGCGGACCTCGGCAAGGCCGATCAGGGGGTGCGCATGGTCGAGATACGACGCGTCGATGTCCCAGGCCTCCCAGTGCTGCGGCGTGTCGTCGTACAGCACAAGCTGGTTGAGCGGCAAACCGGCGGCCCCGCCGAGCTCATCCCCGGCGTTATTCCGCCGGAGGTGCGCGACCCGCCCCTGCGGGTCGATGGTCGCCTCAATCAGACCGTTGGCGAGCGTGAACTCCTGGACCATGACCGGGCGGTCCGGTTCGTGCCCACGGGCGACGGCCGCGCCCATCGCGGGAACATCGCGCACCAGGACCGGCCGACCGGCGTGGTCGACGACCGCCGATCTGGGCGACGAGCAAGGGTTCCAGACGATCGCCGAGCCCGCGGGCGCGCTGGATACCCAGCGTGGTTTGTGGTCATCGCTGAGTCCGGCGCAGGCGGCGCGAACACGGTCGTACTGGGCACGGGCGTCGGCGTACACCGGCCCGATCGAAGAGCCGGGGAGGATGTCGTGAAACTGGCTGAGCAGGGCGAGTTTCCAGGCGCCGTCCAGCGTCGCGATCGCCCGCCGCCACTCACTCTCGGCCGGCGGCGATGGGCCCGCGAAGGTCAGCCACTCGGCGGTCCGGAGCTGCTCCTCCGCCTCCCGGTTCGCCTTCTTGATCCAGGCCTGTGTCGTATAGGTGCCGCGGTGCCGCTCGAGGTAGAGTTCGCCCGACCACAGCGGCAACGGCACGCCTGCCCGTCCGATCGACGCGAGCTGTTCGTGGAGCCGGCGACAGAACTCGGCAACCCCGGCCATCTCCACCCGCGGCAGGCCCTCGCAACTCGAAGCGAGCCGGGCGGCGTGGATCATCCAATCGGTCGGTCCGCCACCGCCGTCACCGTAGCCGAACGGCTGGAGCCAGAGGGGCCGCTCGCCCCCCGGGAGTTGTTCCAGCGCGCCCGTCCAGCCGTCCACCATCAGGTTGTCATCGCCCTTCCGCAGCTCGCCGGGCGTATTGGTCGCGTTGTACTCCATGCCCGGGGTGAGGTGCGAGAGGACCTCGGTGCCGTCGATGCCGCGCCAGAGGAACGTGGACTTGCCGAACCGGCACGTGTCGTTCCAGTGCAGCTTGTTGAGGATGAACGTCCGCAGGCCCGCCTGGGCGATAATCTGCGGGAGCGAGGCCGGGAAACCGAACGTGTCCGGAAGATACAGGTACGTCTGCTCGCCGCGCTCGCCGAAGCGCTCGCGCCAGTAGCGAGTCCCATGCAGGATCTGCCGGATGAGCGACTCGCCGGAGGGAATGTTGCAGTCCGGCTCGATCCACATCGCCCCGCCCGGCTCCCATCGCCCCTCCGTGACGCGCTCGCGGATACGGGCGAAGAGTGGGGGGGAATCCTCCTCCACCCAGGCGTACTGCTGCGCCTGGCTGCACAGGAAACGGAAGTCGGGGTGGCGATCCATCAGTTCCAGCGCCGTGGAGAACGTGCGCAGGCACTTGCGCCGCGTCTCGCGGACAATCCACAGCCATGCTGTATCGATGTGCGCATGCCCGACGGCCAGGCACCGCGTGCGCCCGGTAAGCGCGAAAGCCCCGGTCGGGGCGAGCGCGAGCCGGGCCGCGGGTGCGGCCTCCCGCGCACCGGCCGCAATGCCGGAGTCGGGAAGCCGGTTGATGATGCTCAGCAGTCCGGCCGCGATCTCCAGCGAGCGATGCTCCGATGCCGGCATGATCCTGATCAGCCGCGCACCGAACAGGAGCGTGTGCCGAAGGTCCCAGACATCCCGATCGATCGTCACCAGCTCGCACCGATCCAGCCGCCCCGGGAGATCCTCCTGCCACCGGGCGACCTCGGCCGCGTCGTCAAAGAAGAAGGTCGTCGCACCCAGCGGCCGGTTGCACGCGGCCTCGACAAACAGCTCGACGTCCTCGGCTCCACGCGCCGCGCGCACAACCGGAGCGATGTCGTGGTGCAGGTCCAGCCCGTGTCGCGGCTCGCCGCTCGCCCGGAGCAGTGCTTCCGTCCCGCTGGAGAACCTCAGGAACACCTCCTGCCCCGCCATCTCCGCCGGCACGCGTCCCCGCAGCCGGAACCACGCGTTCGACCACACCGGCCCCCAGCGCCAGCCGAGCCGCACCGGCTTGTATTCGGCCCGCAGCGCGACACCCAGCGGCACGGGCTCCGCGCACTGGAACACCGCCGCCTCCAGCGGCGAGACCCGCGGATACACCGCCGGGGCCACAACCCGCTTGACAAACTGCTCGATCCGGGCCGCGGCGGCGTGGAGGGGCGGGGCGAGCGGGGGTGGGGGGAGAGGGGGGTCGGTGGTCATCGGCACATCGCGAGTCCGGCCGCTTCAGTTCGGGCAGAACAGCACCTCGGCGGGGACCGGCTCTTTCTTGGCGCCAGGCGCCGCCCAGAAGACCTTGAGCTCGAAGCCGCCGGAGTTCTCGAAGAACGTGACGGTGATCGGGTGGAGCCCGGCCGCCAGGGCGATCGCGCCCGATTCCTCGTGCGGGCTGTGCGGCTTGTCGTTGTCCACGACGAGCTGGTCGCCGACATACAGGCGGCTGCCGTCGTCCGAGCGCGTCCAGAACCGGTAGACGCCGTCCTGTGGCACGCGGATGTAGCCGCGGAACCGGAATCCGAAGTTCGTCGGCGCGGCGTGGGTCGAGATATCGAAGTCGGCGGACTCGCCGGACTTGACGGGCGTGGCCTTGTCGAACTCTGCGACGGACTTGAAGTCACCCTCGAAGTAGTCGTAGAAGAGGCCGGGCGCGGCGGCTGCGAGGGTCTGGGCGGGCTTGGGAGTGACCTTCGTGAATGTCGCGCGGGTGACAGGGCTGACGGGTCGCCCGTTGCGGAAGCAGCGTGCGGCGAGTGTGCTGGTCTGCTTGATGCGGAGGGGGCCCTTGATGACCGGGGAGGACTGCGTGGGGTCGGAGCCGTCGGTGGTGAATCGGATCTCGACGTTCTGGCGGTCGGACTTCATCGACACGTCGAGGACGCGGACGAAGACGGTGGACTCGGCATCGATGGCGGGCGCGACCGTGACGTCGGGATTGCCCTGGATATCGAGGACCACGACGCTGTCTACCGGGTCGGGTTGTTTGTCGCCGACAGAGACGACGATCGCGTCGTCGCGCCGGTTGAGCTGCAGCTGCTTGAGCGGCTCGGCCATGAGATGGCAGTCGCCCCAGGAGTTGAGGATCCCGGGGACCACGAGCTTCCCGTCGGCGGGCCAGTCGAAGACGTGCAGGAACAGGCGGGTCTTGTTCTCCGGGAGCGGCGCCTGCGTGCACCGCCCCCACGCGAGCGCCGGAAAGGGGCTGGCCTGCGTGCCGTGGATCGAGTCGCCGTTCACCTTCATCCACGCCCCGATCTCAGCGAGACGCTGCACGCTCTCCGGCGGGATCTCGCCCTCGGCGGTCGGGCCGATATTGAGGAGGTAGTTGCCCCCCTTGGAGGCGATGTCGGCGAGCATCCGGATGAGCTCGGCGGTGCTCTTGAAGTTCTTGTCCGTACGGTTGTAGCCCCAGTGGTCGTTCATCGTCATGCAGGTTTCCCAGTCCATGCCGGGAACGCCGGTGGCCGGGATGGTCTGCTCCGGGGTGCCGAAATCGCCGAGCGAACCGTCATGGTCCAGGCCGAAGTCGCCTCCGCCCCGCCCGACGCGGTTGTTGATGACGATGTTGGGCTGAAGAGCCCGGACGTACTTGTACAGGTCGCGCCCGCGCTCGTCGTTCCAGGTGCCCTCCCACTGGCCGTCGAACCAGAGCACGCCGATGTCGCCGTAGTTGGTGAGCAGTTCCTTCAGCTCGGCCTTCATGTACGCGACGTACCGGTCGAAGTCGGCGCCTTCGGCCGAGCGGGTCTCCCAGTCGCGCCGCGGGGTGTAGTCCGGGTGGTGCCAGTCCATGATCGAGTGGTACCAGCAGATCTTCAGGCCGTGCTTGCGGCAGGCATCGGCCATCTCCTTCATGATGTCGCGCTTGAACGGCGTGTGCATCACGGAGTGGTCGGTCTGCTTGGTGTCGAAGAGGCAGAAGCCGTCGTGGTGCTTGCTGGTGATGACGATGTACTTCATGCCGGCGTTCTTGGCGGCCAGGACGATTTTCTCCGCGTCGAACTTCACGGGGTTGAACCGCTCTCGGAACTTCTCGTACTCCTCGACGGGGATGTGGCCGGTGTTCATGATCCACTCGCCGTGCGAGGTCACGCCCTTCCACTCCCCGGCGGGGACCGCGTACAGGCCCCAGTGGATGAACATCCCGAAGCGAGCCTCCCGCCACCAGTCCAGACGAGGATCGCGCCCGGCAGTCTTCTCAGCGGGCTGCGATGGGGGGGCGGACGACTAGGGCTGCTCGGTTGCGGGCGCGCGGACGAGGCACGGGGCGAGAACAGCCGCGATGAGGGGCGCGAGGATCAATCTGGTCATGGACGGGTACTCCGGGAACCAGCGGATCGCCTGGCGGAGACAGGATACCCGGAGGGGGTGGTGACTGGATTTGTGAGAGCGCAAGCCAGCACCGCCGCGCACGAGAGAGCCGTAACCGGAGGCTAACCTGATGTGCACGGGGCGACGAGAGAGGTGGACATCCAAGCGAAGGGCCATCTCTTGCAGCGGGTCCGCAGCATCCGCCGATAGGACGAGTGTGAGCCCCTCAACGACACCCCAGACGTGCGGAATCATCCTGGACGGCCGCCTCCCCGGCCTCTTGGCTGCCTGGGCCGAGACGGTCTGCCGCACGCCTTCCGGAACGCACCCGATCGCCTGGTTGTCGCCGTTGCCGATGCGAGCGCCGGTCGCCTGCCGCCGCGCGGCCGGGCAGCAGACCGAGCTTTGCGGCATGGGCGATCTCGTGGAGCTGCCCCCGGTATCCGGGAGTGCGGCCAGCGGCGAGATCGGTGGCCTGGAAGAAACAGACATGCTTCTGGCGGCCTGCCACCGGGCGATGGACGCGGAGGTGGCGAGGGTCATCTGGCCGGTGCATCTGGGTGCGACGAGCGTCGCCGAGGTCGATCTGGATGCCATCGCCGACGTCTGCGACCGGTCGATGCTGGTCGCCCAGCTCGCCAATCTCGAGTCGGGGCGAACCGGCGTGACGGTGCGGATCGAAACTCCCTACGCCGACTTCACGGATTCACAGCTCATGGAGCTGGCGATCGACATGGGGGCGCCGCTGGGGGCCGCGTGGTGGTGCGAGCGGGAGGGTCAGCGGGCGTGCGCCGAGTGCCCGAGGTGTCGTCGCTGGCAGGCGGCGCTGACGAAGGTCCAGCCCGGGGCTACCCTCGCGGGGCTTGTCGCGAAGAATCAAGGGTCACGGACGGCGGTATCGCCGGTATGAACGAGGCGGCGAAGAGCCGAGGAGAGCGACGGTGAAGGTGGTTGTTCAGAAGTTCGGCGGGTCGTCGGTCGCGACGCCCGAGAAGATGCGAAAGTGCGCCGAGCGAGCCGTCGCCGCGAAGAAGCGCGGCGACCGTGTGGTTGTCGTCGTCTCCGCCATGGGCGACACCACCGACGACCTGCTCAAGCTCGCCGGCAAGGTCACGCAGACCGCCAGCAAGCGAGAGATCGACCAGCTCCTGGCGACGGGCGAGCAGGTCTCCAGCGCCCTTATGGCCCTGACGCTGCACACCCTGGGTGAGGACGCGGTGAGCCTCACCGGCGCCCAGTGCGGGATCAGCACCGAGCCGGCGCACGGACGGGCCCGGATCACCGAGATCGACCGCACCCGCCTCGACCGCGAGCTGGACGCCGGCCGGATCCCCGTAGTGACCGGGTTCCAGGGCCTCACGCCCGCGGGCGAGGTGACGACGCTGGGGCGCGGCGGGTCCGATACGACGGCCGTCGCCGTCGCCGCGGCCCTCAAGGCCGACCTGTGCGAGATCTACACCGACGTCGACGGGATCTTCACCGCCGATCCGCGGATCGTCCCCGGCGCACGCCGGCGCGACCGGTTCACCTATGATGAGATGCTTGAGGCGGCCTCGCTGGGCGCGAAGGTGATGCACCCCCGCGCCGTGGAGGTCGGTAAGAAGTACGGCGTGCCCATCCGGGTTCTGCACAGCCAGCAGGACGGACAGGGGACGCTGATCGCCGCGGAAGACCCTTCGATGGAAGACCGAGTCGTATCCTGCGTGGCCCTGAAGAACGACCTGGGGCGGATCATGATCCGCGATCTGCCCAGCCGTCCCGGTGTGCAGAGCGAGATCTTCGAGCCCGTCGCTGCGGCGGGTATCTCCGTCGACGACATCATCCAGGACGAGACCAACCCGGGCCGGTTGACGGTGACCTTTACCTTGGATCGGGCGGACCTGGCCGAGGCCGCGCCGATCGTCGAGAAGACTGTGGCGGCGCTGAACGGCAGTGGGGGGAGTGGGGGGGGCAAGCCGAGCGTCGTGCTCACCACCGGCTACTGCAAGGTCTCGGCGGTCGGCGCGGGGATGCGCTCGCACTCCGGCGTTGCCAGCACGATGTTCAAAACGCTGGCCGACCACGGCATCAAGATCGAGAACATCACCACGTCGGAGATCGGTATCTCGTGCATCCTGGCGGAGTACGACGGGCCGAAAGCGATGCGGGCGGTGCACGACGCCTTCGGGCTGGGCTCGGCCGAGGCCGAGGTGGAGGTGGCCACGACCATTGCCGGCCGCAAGGCGGCGGCGCAGCGCCGGTAAGACGACCTATCGCTTGATGCTGCCGTCCTCGAGCGTGAGCTTGCCGGCCTGCTCAAACGGGTCGTCCACGCAGATCTCCGCCAGTCGTCCGGTGACCAGGACCCGGTCAGCCGAACTCAGGGCCGGCAGGGCTTCGCCGCCTTCGCGGGGCCGCAGGATGATCAGGGCATGCTCTCCCACTGTCGAGGGCTCGACGCTCCGGAACCACAGCTCGCGCCTGTCGCCGCTGACGTGCTCGCGTTCGAAGGTGGCCTCCCAGCCGCCGGCGGGCACCTTGCCCAGGTAGTCGGCGGCCCGCTGCTCCCGCAGGTCCAGCGGCGCGCTGGCGACCGATGAGACGAGGGCCCGCGGCGTGTCTTTCCAATCCAGGACGCCCGCCAGTTCGTCGCTCCGGTACACCGTGGGGTGGAACGATGGCACGTCCACCGCCACGAAGGTGTCGTCGGCGACTGCCGGCGGAAGGTAGACGTAGGAGGTCACGGTCGGTCTGTAGACCCACGGGGTGTAGGAACTGCAGAAGCTGACGTCGACGATGGGCCGTTCGCACCAGCCGCTCGACCAGGAGCACGGCCACGGATCGCACCAGTTCGTGAATGGCGCACAGGGCCAAGGGTCATCGCACCAGGATCCGGAAAAGCCGAACGAGAAGCCGAATCCCGAGCCGAAGGTGAAGCTCGACCAGAAACGCCGGTGCGGCCGACACCACCAACGATCGTCCCAGCCACAGAACGGGCGGCGCCAGAGGTTCGACCGAGCCGAAACGAAGAAGGCCGGGTCAACCCATGAGTCGCGGCGGAAAGTCGGGCGGAAGGGAACGAACGTGTTCCTGGGAACCGGAACGCGAGCGCCGAAGGCGAGCGCTGCGTCGCTCCTGGGTACAAAATCCTTCCTGAACCCCGTTGCCGCCGGCGTTCTGGTCGGCGCGCCAAGCCTGGGTGATGGATCAGCCAACCTCGGGTTGAACGACGGGGTCGAGGACCGTGGCGGCGGCACACCGAGGTCGGGGCTCTTCGTCTTTCCGCCCGGCGAGCCCGAGAGATCCGGGCTTGGCGTCGGCATCCTGGTCCGACCAGGGAGCGCCGGGTATTTCACGATGGGAGCCGGATCCCCCTTGATCTGACGGGTCTCAATGGGCGCCTTGGTTGCGGGTGGGATGGTCAGGGCCGGCGGTCGCTGCGAGGGCGGCGACTTCACGACCGGCGGAGCAGGAGCTGGCGAGGAGGACGTGCGCTCCGGTGGTGAGAAACGGGGCGTCGAATCGGGGCGCTTGGACGGGTCGGGCCCGGGCGCCGGCATGCTCGGGGGCGCCGTCCTTGGACTCGGGCCTGCCTGCTGCGGGGGTTTCACGCCGACGGGCGGCGTAGTCAGACGAGCAGAGGGCGGGGTCTGCCGAGATAGCGGCGTGGCCAGCCTGGGTTGCCAAGGAGTCGGTGTGGACTTCGGTGCCTGGACCGGGGGCGGCGAAGGCGGCCGCGGGGGCGGCGTGGATGGTCTCGGGACCGAAGGCGGCGGAGATGACCTCGGAGCGGGGGCTGACGGCGGAGGCATCGACCTGGGCGCGGAAGGCGGCGATTGGCGAGGGGCCGGTGCCGAAGGCATGGGCCTCGGCGACGGCGACTGACGGGATGCGGACGGCGGGGGAGATGACCTCGGGGACGGCGACGGGGATGAGGGGGCACGGGAGGGGGAGGAGGGGGGGGCGGACGGCTGCCGTGCGGGCGGCGTTCCCCTGGAGTCGTCCCTGTGACCGCTGGGGCGCTGCGCGGAGCCCTCTGCGCTGCCCAGCCCGCTCAACGCCGCGACGACGCCCGCGACGAGCATCAGCCTGCCGGGGCTACGGGCGACCGCCGCGCCGGGGGAGGTTGTCGCGAACACATTCTGAGCGCGCCGTGTCATGGTTTCGTCTCCGCGTGGGAGAGGTCGCTGCCGAGCGCACGACCTCCTAACGATAGCAGATTTCGCGGCCGCACGCGAGGAGCCGCTGGGGTCTTGCGCGAGCAGGAACGGGCATGTTTCTTCGCGGTCCGTGCGTATC
>JBGPJM010000014.1:0-45261 GCA_041485385.1 Phycisphaerae bacterium
CCCCACTCCACGTCGAGGACCTGTCCGTTGGTCTCCCCCGGGTTCGTCTCCCTGACATCTGGACGGGACAACGCCCGCTGACGGCTGCGCACGAGGATCGCTTGGCTGCTCACGCGGCGTTTCATTGGCGGCGTGGCACCATCTGCGAAGTGCTGCATCAAGCAGTCGGTCGGGCAGAAGTAGAGCGGATCGGCGAGTGGCACGCAACGCCGTGAACTGCGCGGCCCTGCGTGAGCGGCGAAGTTCTGCGGCCCGCGTGACTTGCGCGGAGTCGACCTGGTCCGGGCGTCGTCCTCTTTGGTATACGTCCCCGACCGTGCGCGGGCACGGCTTCGATCGGCCGGAACGATGGTGCCGGGGGCAGGCCGATCGTCACGCGCGGTGAGTGTGCAGACACAGGCACGGCCGGTCGTGCTGTGGCTCGGCGTCAGGAATCCGCGGGTTATTGGTCCCTCGTCCGGCCGGGTGCGGGCCTACCCGGCGGATCATCGCCCCGGAACGTGACGGGCAGGTCGAGCAGCGTGAGCACGCGCGTGGGCGCTCGGCCCGTTCGGTGGTAGCACTCCTGCATCGCGGCCAGGAGCGGCCAGCAGGCCCCCGTGAACTGTTGCGGGGCGGTGTGGAGTTTCTCGAGAAACAGCCCGGAACCGAAGACCCGGCGGTCGAGCAGTTCCAGGTACTGGCGGCCGTACGGCTGAACACCCAGGCCCAGGATCACCAAGCGGTAGGACGGGTCACGATCTCCGTCAGCGATGCCCCGCACCGCCTTGGGGAGCGTGCGCGCCCACCGACCGTCGCCCACCACCCAGGCATGAACCGGTGCATGCCGTGCAGTGGGTCCTGGGCCACGGTGGGTCGGCCGGCGCTCGACGGTCCTTGCCAGCCCGCGGAGGTGGTCAGCAACTGCCGCCTCTGGCCGCGAGGCCCGCTCCGCGGTCTCGATGAGATACCCATCGGTCAGATTCAGCGCGTACGCGTCCCGGTAGAGCACGGCCCAGGTCATGGTTCGCCCTACGGCGTCCAGGTATATAAACCCTTCCAGTTCCATCGGCCCGATGTATCACGCACACCCGCGAAGGCGTGGGTTCAGACGATCCCCCACTCCGACCGCCAGCGGCGGGCCCGGGAGTCCCACCGGTAGAGCTCGGCGTTGCCGTGGTCCGAAATGTGCAGGAAGTACCGGCCCGCGGCGCCCCGCGCGGGCAGGTCACCGCCGCTGGAGAGCTCGCCGTCCCGACGGTCGGCCTCGATGGCCTCCCAATCCGGCCAGTACCCGAAGTCGGCGCCGTCGCCTGGGTGAGCGCCGAAAAAGCAGTACGGCGGCGCGAACTCGACAAGCGCCTCCTCCAGCTCCCCCAGCACCTCTCGTGCCTCCTCCGTGCGAGCGTCGATCGCGCGCGACTCTGCGATGAGTTCCGCGTACCGGCTTCCGGCATCCAAGGACTCCAGATGGTCCGCGAGCGCGCGCAGGAGATCCTCGGTCCGCAGCGTTCCCGAACTGATCGATCCGATACAAGCGTGGTTCGTCATGGTGAAGGCGGGGCCGGTACCTGAACGTTCCTCCGCCCGGTTTCGACGGTCCAACCAACGACCCCCACGAGCCCATCGACCCGCGCCCGGCGCTCACACGACATGTCGGTAGGGGTGGCCGAGCGCCTCGACGAACGCCTGGGCCACCGTCGGACCCTCTCGGTAGGCGGCCAGCACGTCCCCGAGCGCAACGGCCCCCGCGTGCAGCGCCGAGGACGGCACGTTCCGGCCGGCGAGGGCCGGCCCCTTCGCGTCCATCTCGGCGTAGACCTCGTCCCACAGGAGCGGTAGCGGCTGGGACCGGTACACGCGGGGCATGCGGTGGATCAGCACGCGGTACCGCGACCCGGCCGGTTCGCCGGCGAACCACCCGCCAAGCCGGCCGTCGCCGTCGTCCGCCGCGCGCAGCACCCAGGTCTCCAGACCGAGGCCCACCACCTCCTCCGGGCCGGAGAGTTGCAGCCGGAGGGCCACCAGCTGCTTGGCCACGATCGTGAGGATGTGCGCCATGCCCTGGTCGTCGGGAATCCGAGTCCACGCGGGACCCGTCCCGTCGAGCGGACCGTCCCGCGCCGTCGAGCTGAACACCGCCTGGCTCGGCAGGTAAAACCCCGTGAGGTACAGGTGGTTGCCCTCGTCGTACACGTGAAGATTCATCATGCCGGGACAAGGGCGGCGGAGTTTATAGCCCTTTCGGCGCCGGACGCATCCTGCGGCACAGGAGGTTGCGCCGTCCCTGACCGATCAGGCCCAGCGGCAGGCCGAGCGAACGCTTATTAACGACGATTGCGTCGACGCTCCATGGAATCCTCGGGACAGCTTCTGCCGATCCAACCTCCTGGCACGTACGTTCGAGCCGCGGCGCCGCCGACAGAGTTCGTCGAGGACAAGCGGTACGACATCGTCGCCGTTCGATGTGTCCTGCAGCCGTCGCTGGCGCGGATCGTTGACCGCGTCACATCCGTCGCCCGCGCCGTGTGCTCCGGACGCTATCCCGGCAACCAGTACGAGGAGATCTACGGCGCCATGATGGACCTGCGGGCGCGGGTGCGCCGGGAGCTGGCGACCCGAGACCCCCGCGTGATGATCCCGTTCGTGGGCGCCTGCGGGAGGTACCTTTCGCCGCTGCAGCTGCTCGACGACGTCGCCTGTTGTCGGGTCCACCTGCTGTCGTTGCCCGGCTCAACCGCCCGCGACCTCTACCCCTTCGATCGTCAGACCCGTCCAGAGATCGCGCCGGAGGTTCAGCTCACGCCAGCGACGGTGGGCCCGGCTTCTGCGCAGGTCGAGTACCTCGACGTGCTCGCCGAGGACCGGCCGTCGCGGACCTCAGTGGTGCTGATCTCGAACTCTGCGGTGCTCCCCCAGGGGTATCAGGACATCGGCCCGGAACGGTGCGTAGAACTGGCGTCGCTGCTCATGCGCATTCGGCCGGAATCGACGACGCCCGAGGGTCTGACGCAGCTCCCGCGGTTGCCGGACTCGCACCTGGATTGGGGTCTTGCCGTACTTCTGCGTCATTCCCTGGGCGGAGCCGGGAAGGGCGAATAGGTCGCGCGAGCCTTGCGCCCGCGCCGAGGTCACCGACCGCGGAGAAAGAGCGCGGCCAAGGCCACCGAGCCGACGGTCAGCGCGGTCTCGACCGGTGCGTCGGACACGAGGTGCTTGAGGAGAGACACTGCGCCCTGGTGTGGATCGAAACGATCGCGGTGCAGCGTCGCGGCGTCACCGTCGATAACGAGATGGAGGCAGGTCCCGTCTGAGAGCGAACAGCGGTAATGGCTGACCCAAGGCGGCCACCCCGTGCTCGGCTTGAAGCAGCCGGAATCGAGAAGGGCTTGGGCCTGCGGCCCCGGGGCAACCAGAGGCACTCCCGGCGGCGGCAACTGAACGGTCAGACCGGCGATTCGTACACACGACATGGCATACTCCCGTACAACCGTGGTACCGAGCATCCAACTGTAGCCGCCGCGAAGCTGCCGAGAATAGAGTCAGCAAGGCGCTGCGCCGAGGATCAGCAGTCAGTTCAACTCTTCGAGAATCGCGTTATACAAGCGCCCGGCTTCGTCGTGGGTGGCCAGCTCGACCACGTCCGAGCCGCGGTCGTAGTTGTACAGTGTGCGGACCTGCTCGAACGGCTTGCCGAGCACCTTGGCGATCAGGTCGGTCCGCCGCTCCTGGATCGTGAGCTTGGAGACCATGCCGCCGTCGATGCCGTAGGACGAGGGCTGGCCGAAGAACTTCACGCTCGCCCGGAGCTCCGGATTGTGGGCGTAGTGCCGCTCTGGCACGTACACCTCCATCGAGTTGTCGCCGTCGGGGTACCAGCCCACCGAGTAGCCACGCTCAACGAACGCCAGGGCCTTCCGCTTCTTGTAGGCCCTCCACCCGTCGAGCTCCGCACGGGTGCCCTCCCAGACGACCCCGTCTTCGATGATCCCGTCCCCCTCATCTCCATCCATTGACGCGGCAGGAATCGCTTCTACTTAAGAGTTCCGGTCGAGCCGACCCGGCACCTGACCACCGAGGGCCGGCGAAGACCCGCCGGATGCACCAGCCTAGCTAGTCGGTCGGTGATCTCGACGTTCCACTCCCGGTCGAAGTTCTTCCGGACGATGTACACGCCCTCGCCGCCCGTGCCGCGCCGCTCTAGCTAGGCGGATATTGCAGCGGGCGTCCAGGGCGGCCAGGTGAGCCCAGAGGGACGGCGGGATGTGGCGGGGGATGGCGACCATCGGCCAAGGCTAGCGCCGGCGGGCCGCCACGAGAAACCCCGGCCAGCGCCGGGGGGAGAAGGACGGGGCGGGTAGCTACCGGCCCGGCTGGGCCTGTTCCTTCGGCTCTTCGAGCAGCGCCCAGTACTCGGTCATCGCGTCCAGGTGGACGCCCGCGCTCGCGGGGTAGTTCCGCTTGCCGCGCGTCCCGACGATGCCGCGCTCCTTCAGGAACGCCACCGCCGTGGCGATCTGCGTGCAGGGGATCTCCGCCAGCGCCCAGAGTTCTCCGAGGGTGAACCCCCGGCCGCCCGCCTCCGCGACCGCGTGGGCCGTGGCCTCGAAGGCCGCCAGCGGGCAGACGTGGCGGTACGGGTCGCCGCCGTTGCGGGGGACGGCGTAGCGGACCAGGGCGGTCGAGGCGCCGCCGCGGCCGTGCGGCTCGATGGCGAAGGTCTCGTTGACGGGGAGGCCACCCATCACGCGCCCCCCTTCGCGGCGAGCGCCGCCTTGATGAGCGAGATGGCGTCGGCCAGGCCGGGGAAGCCCTCGCCCTCGGTGACGGCCATCAGGTTCTCGGCGGCCTCCAGGCCCGCCTTCGCCGCGTCCAGGAGCGACGGGGCGGGCGGTTGCGCGGGCGCCGGCACATCCACCGCCAGCGTCCGGAGCCAGGCGGCGAGTCGGTCCGCCTCGGCCGTGGTGAGGTTGGGCGGCAGGTTGCGGACGAGCGCCAGGACGCCGGGCCGGATCGGCACGCGGTAGTCGGGGAGCGGGTCCGGGGTGTTGTGGGTCGGCATCGCTCAACCCTCCTTTCTTTCGACGAGGTCAAATATGGCGACGACGGCGAGCAGGCCGACAAGGAGTTGCAGGCGCTCGTCGAGGTCGGCCAGCTCGCCCCTGGCGCAGGTCTTGATCACCTCCGCGGTTTCGTCGGGGTCCATCCTGGTCACGATGCCCCGCATCTCCGAGCGGGTCTGGTCAACGTGGGCCTTGAGGCGGAGTACTTCCTCGTCCATGCTTCAGCCCGCCTTTCTGGCGGCGAAGGTGCCGCGCTCGGTCTTGACGAACCGGGCTTCCCTGCCCTTGGCCGCGATCTCGCGGATGATGGCCGCGTACAGCGTCGCCTCGGGCGTCTTGCCCGCGGGGGACTTCCACAGGCCCTTGGCGACCATCGCGTCGAGCATCGCCTTGGCCTTCATCGGGGCGCCCGCCTTCGCGAGGACCTGGGCGGCGGCGTCCAGGGCGCTGAGCCGCTTGGGCTTCTCGGCCTTGGGCGGCTTCGCCTTGTCGGCCTTCGCCGCCTTCGCGTGCTTCGGCGCCTTGGCCTTGGCCGCCTTCGGCGCCGGGCTCGCCTTCTTCGCGCTCTCGGCCGCCGGGGCCGCGCCCGCGCCGTTGGCCGCCGGTTCGCCCACGTTGGCGGCCGTGGCGTCGGGCGCCGCGGCGACGGCCTGGGGGGGCTCCGCCGCCGCGGGCGTGGGCGGCTCGGGCTTCTCCGGCTTGGCGGGCTTGCCGCCCACCTCGGCCCGCAGGCGCTGCGCCGACTTCACCCGCACCGACCGGCCCGTCTCGGTGTTGGTCCCGACCCAGCCGGTGTGCTTGTCGCCCGACCACTTCTCGGCGGTGATCTTCACGGGCACGACGTTCCCGCTGACCTTGACCCGGTACGTGCTTCCGATTCTGACCTCGTCCTTTTTCATCGCGATTCTCCAAGTGCGTGTGACATGCGGGCCGCCGCGACGTTGCGGAGGCCAAGGGCGCCCGGTGCGGTGTCCCGCGCCGGGGCCGGCGTGGCTTGGGCGTTGCGTCTACCCGCGCGGGGCCCTGCTCTGCGCGCGGGGTGGCCCGGGGCAGACGGCCCCCACCTCCTCCGGCATGACGATCAGGCCGTGGTGCTCCCGAGTGCCGTCCGGGAGGGGGAACGGCTCCATCGATCCGCCGCACCGTGGGCACTTGCTCCCCTCCTGGGGCGGCTCGGGCGCGGGGCGGGCCGGCGCCGCCGCCCGGCGGGTCTTCGCGGCGGCGGTCTTCGCTCTGCTGTTCTTCGCGTTCATCGCGTCCTCCGTTCTCGCGTTCGGCCCGCCCGTTCCCGCCGCGTCGGACACATCAGTGCCATGGACGCCGCGAACAAGCAAGGCCAAAACGCTGGTTTTCCTGATGTTTCCGCACAAGTGAAGGTGGGTGACCTGCGCGCCTAGCACGCGCCTAACGCCCGGGGCCGTCGTCATTCGCCGTGCGGGCGAGGTATTCGACGGATTGCTTGTACGTTTCGAACTCGGCCCGCAATACCCAGCAGTGCCAGCGGCGCCGCTTCTCGTAGATCGACCAACGTCGCAATCGCCGGTTCCAGACAATCAGGCACCTCATGGTCATGCTCCCGTTCCCCACGCCCCGGCGCTCAGCACCCCGCGACCCGCTCGATCTCGGTCATCACGTCGCAGATCATCGAGTTGGTGGCGCTGGGGCGGCCCTTGGCGTCGGCGCCGCAGACGACCTTGGCGACCTCGTACGCCTTGGCGAAGCGGGCCTGCTCGTCCTCGCGCCGGCCCACCTGGCACAGCACGCGGCCGCCGGCGCTGACCGCCGCGCCCTCGTCGGTATGGGTGATGGCCACGTCCCCCTCGACGCCCTCGATCACGATCTGCTTGTAGAACACGGTCGTCTCCTTGGTGGGTGGTTGGCGTGCGGGTATCCCGCCCGCGTGATGACATGAAGCCATGCGGGTGGCGGAACGGCAAGCGAAATCCGCTGGTTTTTCTGCTGTCTCCGCACAAGTGAAGGTGGGTGACCTGCCGCGCCTAGCACGCGCCTAACGGCACGCGGCCGCACGGCGCGGCGTGGGCGCGCGGGGGGCTGCCGGTACGCGGGGCGGGCCCGGACGCCGGTGGGGCCGCTACGGGCAACGGGCGGGCGGCGGCGGCCCTTCCGCCCCGCATTCCGGGCACGGGGCTTCGGCGGTGTTCGGGGATCGAGGCCGGCTCCGTGGCGGTCCGGGCCGAGCGGCTCGGCGTCCCATGGCGCGGACGGTGTCCGCCTTACTGAGGCGAGATGCCGGTCAGGCGCTGCATCTCGCGGAGAAGGCGGCCGAGCCCCAAAGGAAGGGTGACCTGCCGTGTTGGGCGCCCGCCGAGCGAGCCCTCGCCCAGCAGGCAGGCTCTGCTGTTGCCAAGCACAAGGACCGGCATCGCGACATCCGCGCTCGACAACGCCTCGTCGAGCAACCGCATCGCGCCGGCTCGCTCGCTTGGCGTGCGAATACGGAGCGTGATCAAGTTGGGCTCCGCCGGCTCGGCTCCACCCAGGAGCATGCCGACCATGATCGACATGGGATCGGTGGCGGGCTGCAGCGCGAGCGTCAGCGGCCGCACGTCGCCGAGTCGTGCACGCACCGCGTCGACGTAGGGGTGGCCGGACTCGCCCGAGTGCATGAGCATGTTGAGTCGCAGGTCCGCCAGTTCCGTCGTCGCGTTGCCACAGATCTCCGCGATCCTGCCCGCGTCGAGGCGCAGATGATCGACGAAGTCTTCGAGGGGGTACAGCACCTCGTTGCCGCTGCTGCCCATGAGCATCGCGTGGGCCAGCCGGTTCGCGAGGGCCAGCGGCACCACGTCGTTGGCCGAACGCGGCGCTGCGGCCGTGATGTTGCCCACGCTGAGGTGGTGCATCGCAACCGGGGCGATCAGGGACGCCGGGAACTTCCAGTGCCGCAGGAGCCGGTCGGTGATGTCGGCGTGGTTGAGCAGCAACAACCGCGACTCCACTGTTTCCAAAGGCAGTTCCAGGCGCTCGGCGGTCTCGACGACCTTGGGATAGTGCTCCGGCAGGTGCTCGGCGAAGAGCAGCCGCCCCAGGTCGTGCAGCAGGCCCGCGGTAAACATGGTCTCGCAGTAGTCCTTGGGCCGGCCGCACGCCTGCGCGAGCCGCGTGGCGAGCAGCCCGCAGGCGGTGGCGTGCTCCCAGAACCAGTCCGGGCGGAAAGACCCTTGCGCGGCCACCGTGCCGAAGGCGTCCACGATCGCCACGCTGAGGACCACGTCGCGGATCTGGGCCAGGCCGATCCTGGAGATCGCCTTGGCCACGCTGTCCACCCGCTCCCCGTGCGCATACAGCGAGGAGTTGGCCATCCTGAGGATGCGCAACGACAGGGCCTGGTCCTGCCGGACCGCGTTCGCGATGGCCTGGATGGAACTCTCCGCCCGCTCCGTCAGCCGCAGCACCTGCTGCACCGCAGGCCTGATGGCCGGCACGCTCGCCGCCTCGGCCAGCATCTTCTCCAGCAGCTCCGAGCGCGCGATCATCGGCTTGAGCGACTTGAGCAGCTCCATCGCCCGCTCGCCCGTCATCGCGCCCTCGGCGTCGCTGATGACCGGCGACGACCAGGATTCGACCACGAGCCGGCTCCCAGAGGTGCCAGCGGCCACCGAAGCCGGCGCGGCCTTGGACGCCGCCGACGGGGCCGCAGAGGCGGAGGGCACGGCGGGCCCGAACCCGCCCGCAAGCGCCCCGCCCGGCCCGGCGCTCGCGCGGGCCGCTGCTGCTGGTGCCGACGACGATGCCGAGACCTCCGTGGGGGGCGCGGCAGCGGAGGGGGGCGCAGCCGTCAGGAGCTTGCCGACCTGCTCCACCAGCCCCGGGACCCAGTTGTCTTTTTTGATCACGATCCCTTGGACGCCAAGCTGAACGACGCGCTGCACGACCTCCCGCAGCGGCGTGCCCGTGACCATGACCACGGGCGTGCGAGCCAGCGCCTGGTCGCTTCGAATCGTTGCGAGGCAGGCCACGCCGTCCTTGACGGGCATCTCCAGGTCGAGCAAGACCACGTCGATCCGGCTCCGCCGCAGTTCCGCCAGACCCTCGTCCGCCGAGGCGGCTGCCGCGACCTGATGCCCGGCCCTCTCCAGCGACTTCGTGAGAAGCACGCGAATGTCCGCCGCGTCGTCGATGACAAGTACCCTGGCCATGCGTTCTCCCCCAGGTATTGACTCGCCCTCCCCTGTTCGCCTCGTGGCAGGGGCGGGAGCACCCAAGGCGCGGTCAAGCGAAGCCCCCCAATTGGACGCTCGCCAGCCTCCCTCTTGGACAAGCCCTCTTCAATCGGAGTGAAGTTTCGGTGTCAACTCCATGTGCCTAGCCGCGCCGACCGATGCCGTGGGCGTGGCACGCCAAAGCGGTAGTGCCCCGAGACCACGAGGGCGACATCCCTGCACCGGAGAAGATCGGGCGGCGGCGCTTGCGCCCCGCACTCCGGGCAAGGCGCCCCTGCGCCGATGCCGGCGCGGTCGTAGTAGGTCGGGAACGGCGCTTCAATCCGTTCTTGACGCTGGCGAGTCTTCACCCAAGCGACGCCGCCAGCACGTCCTCCTAGCGCCGATCGTCCACCGGCTTGCTCCCCCAAGCGCGGCATACTCGCCCGTGCGCCTGGTCCTCGCCGCGATAGGAAGATCGCCCGCATCTTCTCCGCTGGTCCGGATTCTGGATCTCGGCGCCGGCGCTTCGGCCGATACCGGGGCGAGCGGCCGAATGCGGGGGTCGGTGCCGCAAGACCACGGACTTTTCTTGCCGGAGGCGCCCAAGACGCCGCCTTCCGGCCTTGGAGAGCCACGATGGACGCTTCGCGCGGGCGGTGCGAAAGCCTGACGGGGAGACGGATTCTGCTGGTCGAGGACAGCTTCCTGGTGAGCCTGTCGCTGGCGCGGATGCTCCGCGTGCTGGGGTGCGAGGTGGTCGGCCCGTTCGCGGAGGTGGGGGAAGCCCGGGCCGCGGCGATCGAGCGGCCGGTGGACGCGGCCGTGCTGGACATCAACCTCATCGGCGGCAGCGGGGCGGCGGTGGCGGAGGCCCTCGCGGAGCGCCAGCGGCCGTTTGTGCTCGTCACCGGCTACGCACCCTCGGTGCCGCTGCCGGCGCCGCTGCGGTCGGCCCCGCGCCTGTGCAAGCCGGTGGAGGAGCACAGCCTTCACGAGGCTCTTGCCGCGATCCTGGCGTGACCGGCGTCGTCGGCGGCGCTGATCGCTACGTTCCGCGGTCAAGGCGCGATTGTCAACCCGCGAGCCGTGCACGACCACTCCTTCGACACGACGAACCCTTGTAGACCGGTAATCACCGTGAATCGCGAGATTCCTTCCGACCGCTCAGCCGAGCTGGATAGTGAACAACCAGTCTTCAACAACTGTGTGACCGGCCACCTTCACGTTGCGGGTGCGCCCAGCGAGTCGAAACTCAAGCGCCTTGAGCACGGCGATCGAGCGAACGTTCCGACAGTCCGTCCTCGCGCGTACAACGCGTACCTCGTAGCACAGCCGCAAGTGATCCAGCATGGCCCGCACTGCCTCTCGGGCGTAACCATGTCCCCAGGCGCTGTAGAAGAGCACATATGCGATATCGGCGGACCTGTCGGTGTAGACTGTCGCCTGTACATATCCCAGATAGCGTCGCTCGTCGACCAGCTTTATCGCCCAGTTCAACCACACATCGTCTCCTTGAAGGGATCGTCGCCGCGTCAACAACCGATATCGGGATCGCAACGCGTCGATGCTCCGCGGCGCCATCTCCTCAGTAAACTGGTAGAGACGACCATCACGTAGACCATCGAAGAGTAACTCGGCGTGACGCACGTCAAGCGGCTCGAGCACAAGTCGGTGTGTAGGGATGACACTCATGACAAGCACGGCCCATTAACAAACTGCTGCCGGAGCGCATCAATCAGCTCCTGTTGCGTGTCTCCATCAAATGCTTGCGGTCCCTCTCCATTGGCACCGCTCTCCGTCAGAACGCGGAACGTTGCTCCCGAGATCTCGAGCGATCGCCCTCGACGGAGGAGAATCACCCGTTGCGATGCGCCCGGGTTGATAATGGTGACAATCGTGTCTGGAGCCAGCCTCACGCCCCGCACATCAGGCATCTGCATGCGCCGCACTATCCGGCCACCGATGAGCAATATGGCGACGTCGTCATGCGCCAGAAAGAAATCAAGTGCCTGCTCCGGTGTCTCGACGATGGGCTCCTCAGCGCCGTTCAGAGAGGTATTAACCAGCACCGGCAGGCCCGTCAGCGCATCGCACGCTCGCAGAAGGTCGCAGAGCGACCGATCGTCATCGTCAGTCACTGTCTGCACGCGAGCGGAGCCGTCAGGGTGCCGAATCGCGGGCATCATCGCACTGACCAGCGCTCTCACCCGGTACTCCATATTCATATAGGGACTCTCGGCAGGCCCCTCGAACAAGTCCGCCGCCCGATCCCGAAGTGCCACGGGTGCTACGGGTCGCCAATGCTGACGACCCTTGATCACGTTAAGACGGTCCTTTGAGGCCGCGAGCAGCGGCGTCGCAAGGAGACTACGGCCGCCCAGAGCCCGCGGGCCAAACTCGGCGTGCCCCTCAAACCGGGCAACGATCTGGCCCTCTCGGATGTGCCGCGCCAAGACTTGAGGCGATGGGACGGTGTCGATCACCACGAGGTGACGACGCTTCTCCAACGCGGCATCGATCTCCGGTCGTTTGAATTCTCCACCGATCCGGTCCGAAGCACGCCTCGTGTGGATCGTAGGCGTCGCCCGGAGCTTCTTGGCCACGAGGCGCCATCCGTGGTACGCGCATCCCACCGCGATTCCGGCGTCGTGCGGGGCGCTGGGGACGAAGAACCGTTGGAATAATCCACTCGCAGCGATCGCCGAGTTGCTGTTGATATTCAGAAACACGCCGCCGGCTGCGGCAAGGTTCGCCGCATCGGTGAGCAGCGAGGCCCGGCGTGCGTGCTCCAGAACGGCTCGCTCGAACGCGGCCTGCACGACATGCGCCAGGGGTGCATGCGCGATACAGTCCGCGGCCTCCGTCACACGATGTTGCCATCCGTTCCGAAAACGGACCACGCCCGGAGCCTCGACATCGACTATGTCACCAACTCGCACAGGGGCCCGCAGCCCGTCGTCGATAGAAGCCAATGCCATCAACTGACCGTGTGCGTTCTCTCTGCCAAATACCATGCGAGCGACGTTGTCGTACAGAGTCGCCGCACTGTAGACGAACACGTCCGGAGCGCTATGGGGCACGCAGAACTCTCGATGCCGAAGGCGAATACCGTTGTCGTCGGCGTCATAGATGCTCAGACACTCCGTCCGTGTATTGAGTTCGCAGCTGCTGTCTGACATCGCCGCAGCGAACTCTGTGAATCCCATAGCGTAATCCTCTCCACTGCGGGTGGTAGAGCCCGCCAAGTCGCACACCAGTACCGCCGCCTCCTGAAAGCCGGACGTTCCGAGCGCGCACAGAGCGTGGGCGTAGTGATGAGACACAACGCAGTGTCGTGCATCGAAGGGGTCGAATAGACCGAATCCAGGCTCTACGAGCGGTTGGTTGAAGCCCGCTCCGCCCGGGCCAATCGCTTGAAATGACGAGACGATCAAATCGAGGTCGTCCAACGAGGCGCCAGCTATCTCTAGGCACCGGCGCACAGGCAGGTGCCGTGACAGGCCCGAGCTACCGTCCCCTTTCCGTCGAGTCAGTCGCTCCTGCTCGACGCCCGCCACCAGCGCACCATCGCGCACGATGGCGCAGGATGCGTGGTGCCCGTTATGGATACCCAATGTCAATGCCAATGGGCTACTCACCCAGAGGGTGGAAACCAAATGTGAGAATCGAAACCGCTTCCCCTTCGTTGAGTCGCTCCCGGCCGTGGGCGATGCTGCCTGCGAACATGATCACGATCTCTCCCGGGGACAGATCTATCCGTTCCGGCGTGCCGCGCGGAGGGAACACGACCAGGGCTGATGCGGGCTCCTTCACCCGCTGATGGTGCAGCATCAGCAGCACATTCAGGGAGAAGATGTCCGTATCGATGTGCGGGTCAATGCCTTGTCCGGGCTCATCATAAAACAAGAAGCTAGCAACGCCAGTTGGCTTCACGTCGCCCGCGTACTCTCTGACAAAGTCCACCAAGTCCTGGGACACCGCCAGCTTATTGGCAAGCGGCGCGCCGCATCCCAGGAAATGCTCATCGAATCGGTGCGCAGACGGACGCAGTTGGCGCGCCTCCCGTTGGAGGCTTGCCAGCAAGTCGTCCGTAATGAGACGGGGTCGTCCCCGATACGCGATGCCGTTCGCGGACACACGGCTGCTGTACGGCTGGAGTGTAGCAAGTGTTTCGGTTACCACGTCGAGAGCGTTGGCTGTGGCGGGATCGGGGGGGCGCCGAAAGCCCCGCAACATCCCACCAGCTGACAAGCCCAGCATGAGCTTGAAGTTGGCCTTCTCTGCCTCTGAAAGCCCCTCGTTGAAGCGGCGGAGCTTCGTAGGAAAGGGGGTATTCATGTGAACATCTCCTCTACAGGACCGGGCTAAAACCAAAGGCGGCAATGCTGATACGTTCGTTCGCGCCCACGCGCTCTCGTGCATGCACAATGGAATCGGCAAACATCACGATCAGCTCTCCGGGTGTGAGGCGGATCTTCTCGGGAGGTGCGTCGAGTGGATACAGCACCAGGGCGGATCGTGTGTCGCGGTACTCGTGTTGAAGCATCATGATCGCGTTGAGGGAGAACTCCTCGTTGTCAAGGTGAGGATCGATACCGAGGCCGGGCTGGTCGTAGTAGAGGTAGTTCGCCTTCGTAGTCGGCTGCACAGCGCCTGCGTGAGCGGATACGAGGGCGCCCATTTCGGGAGAGAACGCCAGTTGACGGGCGCCAGGGGCGCCGGAGACGACCAGATGATCGTGGAATCGGATGGCCGATGGACGGAGCCGGTCCGATTCGGTTTGGAGAGTGCTCAAGAGTTGGTCAGAGACGAACTCCGGTCTGCCTCGGTATACCACGCCGTTGGGTGGGACTCGATCGCGATGGGGTTGAAGCCGGGTGATCGCGCCGACGGTGGTGGAGAGGGCCGTCGCTGTCGTTGTGCTGGGGCTGCCAGGGCGGAGCAGCCCAGCCGCGGCACTGCCGAGGAGTATTTTCAGGCAGGCACGCTCGGCTGGGTCTAGCTCCTGTCCCAGGTCGGCCAACTTGTGTGTCAGGTTCACAGCCTTCGTCCTCGGCTCAGTCGTTGTCCTTCGTCAGACCAAGCGTCTTGGGCAGTTGAAGGAGTCCATTGCGGACCCCGACGGTCGCGGCCGCGGAGATCGGCTTCGAATAGCGAATCTCGGCAGTGCTCTCAATGGCCTTCATGGACTTGAGGTGAAGTGACGCCGAACTGACGATGCTGCTGAATACGGCCTGCTCCTCTGGGCTGAGCCCCTTCTGAAGGTGCTTGAGTTTCTTTGTGAGGGTGGGAAGCGCTGCTTCCAGGGCTCCCGCGTCCAATGATTCGAGATTCTTCGCTGCCATCGTTGTCGCTCCTTGAAAAGGATGTGGCCCAACCCGCCCCCTCTTCCGGTTACTGACCCAGCGAGATCGCTTCTGCCTCCTCGCTCCGCCCGTATCTCACCCGCCGGACCACGTGCCCCCGCGGGTCGATGGGCTCGGCGGTGCGCGAACCTACACAGGCCGACGCCGTATTGGGGTTCAAATCTCTTCAACAAATCGGTTGCCCCCGCCGCGGAGCCGTGTCGCGGCAAGACCGTCATGGTCTCTGGGAAGAGAGACGATCGGGGAGCAGCATACTGGACAGGCGAGCAAAAAGAAAATGCGTTTCCTTTCCTAGCCAGGTGGGCGGTCCGGGCGCACCGGCGGTCCAGCCGCGCCCCTCCTGGAGAGATAGCCGTGAAACAGGCGCACCCGTGCGCCCTTCAGCAAAAATCCCTTGATCCATGCCGCCCGTTCAAGGTACTGAGGGCTACGCCTTCCGCCGGAAGCGGATCGCTCAGGGAGAAGGACCATGCCGAGGTACGCCCGGGGGCGGGCGGGGCAGCGGACCGCCCCGTCCTGTTTACGCCGCCCCGGGCCCCTGCGGCGGTTCCCGCCGGAGGTCCTGACCGACGCCGAGGTGCGGTCCCTCATGAACGCCTGCGCCGGCCCGCCGGCCACCGCCCTGCGGAACCGCGCCCTCCTGGCCGTGCTGTACCGCTCGGGGCTGCGGATCTCCGAGGCCCTGGACCTCCGCCCCAAGGACGTGGACGATGCCGCCGGCGCCCTCCGGGTGATGCGCGGCAAGGGCGGCCGGAACCGCACGTCGGGGATCGACGCCGGCGCCGTGGCGGTCCTGGCCGAGTGGCTCCTGGTCCGGGCGTCGCTGGGCCTGAACGGCCGGGACCCGGTGTTCTGCACCACCCGCGGCGAGCGGCTCTCGGGCGGGTACGTCCGCCGGCTGATGCGGCGGCTGGGCGACCGGGTCGGGATCGACAAGCGCGTACACGCGCACGGCTTGCGCCACACGCACGCCGCCCAGCTCCGCGCCGAGGGGGTGGACATCGGGATCATCTCGCGGCAACTCGGGCACCGGAGCATCGCGACGACGGCCTTGTACCTGGACCACATCGCGCCGTTCGCGGTCGTTGAGGCGATGAGAAACAGAGCGTGGTCCGCGTAGCCGTGGCTCAGTACAAGAAGTTGGCCCAGGGGCTTGAGTTGGCGTTCGTCAGCTCGCCTCCGGTCGCAAGATGTACGAGCTCGCCGAAGGTGTTCTCGCTGGCGATGTCGAAGGCGGTCTCGCCGCCGCTCCCGCTGCTGTTCCGCACGACGAAGTTGTGCGAGCCCAGCACCCGGATGCCGACAATGTTCTCGCGGGTGTTGTTGCCCTCGATCCGGCTGCCGGACCTGAACTCCGGCACCAGGATGCCCGCGGCGTCCGAGTTCGGCCCTCGGTTCCGCATGCAGGTGTTTCCGAGGACCGTGCACCCGTTGCTCACCGTGATCCCCGCAGCATCATTCTGGAACGCGGTGCAGCCGCTGATCGTGCACCCCTGATCGGCGAGGACGCCGCTTCCGCCGTTGAACGAAAAGGTGCAGTTAGTCACGGTGGAGCCATTGCCGTCGCCCGACGACGTCTGCAGCCAGATCCCGTGTCCGCCTGCGCCCCCGTTGTTCGAGGACGTGCACTGACTCACGGTGCAGCCGTTGCCGGTCCTGATCCCCGCGCCGGAGTTGCCGTGGGCGGTGCAGCGCACGATCGTGCACCCGTCCTGCGACCCGATGCCGCCGCCGCCGTTGCTCGTCACCTCGCAGTCCTCGACGGCGCATCCGTTGCCCGTGATGATCGCCCCCTGGCTCCCGGAGGTTGTTCCGGTGTTGTACACGTGCAGGCCGCTGTAGTGCGACCCGTAGGCAAACTCCGCCCTGATCCCGGAGCTACCGAACCCGCTGATCACCCCGTTCTTGATCGTCAGGTTGCCGGGGTGACTGCTCGCGAGATCGAACCGGAACCAGATTCCATAGAGGTTTGGTTCCTCGCCCCGCACGCGATAGCCGTTGAGGTCCACCGACACGCTCTGCACTTCAATGCAGATCCCGCTCATGCCGGCATCCGATGCGGCGACAACGACATCCTCGGTCAGGTAGTACGAACCCGACGTCGCGATTCTGAACTTGCAGGAAGAGTCGCCCGGTGTATTCGTGCTGTTCACCGCGGTGCGCGGCTCCATTTCAGAGAGGGGCTTGCCCGTCGGAGCGACCGGACCGCTCGGGGGATCGAGCGGTCCACGCGCTCCTGCCAGAGCACATAGTGCGATTGCCGCTCCGCCCAACGCGAACGGCCAGAGCCTTCTGTTCATTGACGCGATCATGTGAGTCCCTTTCCGGCTACGCGGTCTCGCCGCGACACCTGTCCCTGAGAAACGCATCCCCCGCTCTGCTGCCATCGTCGGCAAGGTGGGCGCGATCGGGGTCGGGCGGGCGAGGATCCATGCCCGCAGTCTACCGCGCCGGCGCGGCGGGAGGCTCACCGCTGTCGGATCATGTGTTCTCGCGAGCCATATCGCGATCATGGGTCATTGCCGGCCGGGTGCTCGCCCGCCGACCCGGCAGAAGGTCGTCACGCAATCCCGGACGCCATCGAGATTGATACCCTGCTTCTTCAGCCGCTCCTCGAGTTCCTTGGAGAGGTTCTTCTTGTTGAGCAGGCAGGTGATCAGGCGGCACAAGTCGTCCTTGCTCGTGCCCCGTGGGGGCTGGTACGGCTGGTCCCCGCCGCACCAGACCGCCGCGCTGGCGAGCCGCTCCCGGGTGAACGGCGTGCCGCGCAGGGTGACGCCGTTGGCCATGATCCGTGCGTGGTAGACGCCCGAGGCGTTCGCCTGGGTCGCCAGCTCGAACACGCCCGGCTCGTTCTCCGTCATCGCCAGGGTCCCGACCGATCCGCCGGGGCGAGTCAGCTCGACCTGCGCTGCCGCCCGGCTGGCCACCGGGAGGTCGTACTCGGTGAGCGTGGCGCGGAACGTGAGCGTGGCGCCCGGCTCGAAGCCGCTCTGCTCGACCGCGGTCACCATCTTCAGGTTCGAGAATACCTGGGCGCCAACGTTGTACCGCGCGCCATGGGTAGCGAAGGCCTGGAACCGGCGGTCCTTCCGCTCGCGCATCCGCGAGAGCGTCTTTTTGAAGTCGCCCTCGTTCACCTGGAGCAGGGCGTGCCAGACCCCCGCGGCCTGGCCGGGGCCGACGGCCACCGGGAGCGTGAAGCGGTAATGCTTCGTCTGCGCTCCGGCGCCGAAGTCGATCCCCAGCCCCGGCGCGATCGCCGGCTGGATGAGCACGCCGCTGGGCGTTTCCAGCGCGAGGTCCACCACGTTCTCATCGGTCATCAGGAGGAGCGTGCAGCCGATGTCGGCCTCGCTCACGCAGAACGGCACCCGGACCTTGGTGCCGGGCGCGATGAAGCCGGACGGGTCAACGATGATGTCGGTGTTGGTGACGTCCGCGAGGATTTGCCAGAAGTACTTGCTCAGCCGGAAGTAGTCGTCGATGGACGAACTCAGCAAGCCCGTCAGGAGCAGGTAACCGCCCGTGCCGTGGGCGAGTGCCCGCAGGGCCGTGGTATTGACCTGCTGCTCGTTGCCCAGGCCGATGGCGAACGTCCGGCTATCGATCGAGCCGGAGACGTCGGAAATCCACAGCGGGTCGTTCTCCAGCCCGTCGGTCAGCACGATGAGGGCGTGGTGGTCGTAGTCCCCCGGCGGAAGGGCGTTCAGCACCTGCCGCGCGCGGTCAACGCCGTCGCCGACCGACGTGTTGCCCATCGGATTGGTTGCGTGGGCGTTGACGGCGGCAACGGCCGCGACGCGGCCGGGGTCGAGCATGTTGTTGGACACCATCTTGGTCACGGCCAGACCCGGGTACGTCGCGTCGTTCACCGCGTACGAGTTGTGGTCGAAGCGGATCAGCCCCACGCCGTTGTCCTGCTGGACCAGCTCCATGAACTTCCGAGCGGCGTCCCGGAGCACCTCCACCCGGGTAACCCCCGACGTCCCGGCGGCCCAGTCCATGCTCCCCGATTGGTCCAGAGCCATCATGACGGCCACCTTCGGCCTGTTGATGGCGTTGGCCTTCACGACGAACGTGAACTCCTTCCCGTTCAGTGGACATTCGAACGTGACGGACCCGTCCGGGACCGGCACGCCCGCGGCGCCCGCCGTGTAGGCCAGCCAGATCCGGGCCTCGGTGTACTGGCTCGCTCCGTGGCCGACCGTCACGGCCCCCGACGCCGGGTGCAGCACCGAGAACGGGGCCGCCGGGCCGAACCCCGCCTTGACCTGGATGGTGACGTTCTCGCACCCGTAGACGCGGAAGACGGCCGCCCTCGTGGTCGTGTCGCCCGACGGCACGGAGTTGAAGTTGATCACCGGCGGCGAGCCGGTGTTCATTACCTGGACGACGGGCACCGCCGTCTGGTTGGTGTCGTAGCACGGCGGAAAGACCACGGACGGGTGTTTGTACGTGTTCGGCTCGCCCTGGCTCTCGGGCGCGTACCAGGGCCGGGTGAAGTGCTCTACGCCGAACTGATCGAACGAATGGCCCGTGGACCACGGCTCGACGTTGTGGTTGACATTCTGCGTCACGGACCCAACGACCACGTCGAGATTGGACTCCGTGCCGTACACGGCCGTGGGGTCCAGCCGCGTGGGGTGGGCGGGGTCGGTCTGCCAACGGGCGAACAGACGATCCACGTTGGAGTGCAGCAGGAACACGAAGGGATCGCGGAACGAGATGTGCTGGCTGCCCATCCTGACGTAGCCGTGCATGTCGTTGTGGGCGTCCTCCATGAGGGCGCGCATGGCGACGTAGTCGCCCGCATTCAGAATGTCGGTCTCACGTTGCGGCGCCAGAGGGGACCCGACGACGGATCGATTGACCGAGGCCGGCGGGTCCGCGGGGTTGCCGGAGGTGTCCCGGTCGGGGCTGGCTCCCGGCACGTAGAAGCCGTCGCTCCGCCAAGGCGCCGAGGCGTTCTGCCAGGGCGGGCCGATGGGCTGGCTCGTGGATCCGCCGTATCCCATGAAGTCGGCCGTGAACAAGTTCAGCGTGCCGGTCAGCCCCCCGCCCAGGTTGGCGTTCGGGATCGCCGTCGGGTCTTGCTTCCAGTCCCAGTAGTGCAGGGACAGGAGCGGATTGATCTGCCGGAGCATGGTCTCCAGCCGATTGACGATCTCCCGATGCCAGGGAATGAACTCCGGGCCGCCGTGGACGTGCGTCGCCTGGTGGATCTCGTCCTGCTTGAACCACAAGGAGACGCCCCCCACGGGCGAGTCGCTCTTGCTCCCGGGGAAGAAGCGGCGGTTCAGCTCCAGCAGGGCGTCTCGGAGCATCGCGCGCTCCACGGGGTCCACCGAAGCGATATTGCGCCGAATTCCGTCTCCGAGAGCCATGGAGTATCTCCAGTTATGTCAGACGCGTGCGGGAGGCCGTGACCGAGGCACGCAGTACAGCGACGAGGCGCGCGGTTCGACCGCGACCGCCAGCGGCCGAGAGCGAGGGAGCGCCGGAGCGTCTTGGGCGGAGCTCGATGGCAGAGAGAAAGCCGCCAACGGCCGAAACCGGTGCGCTCCGCGCAGCGCGATTCTTCATTACTTTTTGATTCAGCCGACGTTCAGCGAGCCGGCGGGCCGGCTCGGGACGTCGGTTCCACCGGGCGCGGGCCCGCTGCGCCGGGGCTTACCATCCGCCCCCATGCTCCCCCGGTCTCGCGTCAAGATGACCCAGGCCCGGGCAGATCACTGCGGCGGTTCCTCGCTCGGCTTGTCCGGCGTCGGCTCTACCCGCTCCTTCTCGTCCGGCCCGGCCCCCACCGCCGTCACGGTCCGAACGTCCATCCCCCGATGGAACGCCTCCTCTCGGGCCTGGTCGGCGGAGGAGGCCGCCAGGAAGAGGACGCCCTCCCTTTGGGTTGAGAGCCATACACCGCTGACTCTGTACCGCACGGGTGCTGCCTCCTTCCGCAAGCGGCCGGCGGCACGGCCGGCTTGTTGGCGCGGCTCGGGCCGATGACCCCCTCGCCACCCTATAGACGATCGGCAGGTCCGCATTATTGGACATCCCGCGCCGAGTAAACCTTCGCGGCCGGCGCCGCCCCCCCGCTCCGCGCGCGGGCGCGATCGTTTCAGCGGCGGCGCTTGCCGCCCGGCTTGATCGAGGGCGGCCCGGCCCACCGGGCCCTGGGGCTGCGGCCCTCGGCCGACACCGTCCGGACCTCCAGGCCCCGGCGGAGCCCCTCCAGCATGGCCGCGTCGGCCCCCGGCGCCTCGATGAGGATGACCACCTCCAGCTTGGTCGAGAGCGAGACGCCGCTGACCTTGTACCGCATCGCCTGTCCCTCCGGGCGGGCGCAGGGGGCGTCCCCGAAGCCCGGCTTCACACAGAGAGACGCTCGGGACAGGCCGAGTTGGACACCCCGCCCATCAATTACAGATACGTTCCGGGGCAGAACCGTAACTTTCAGGCCGAGTGTCGGCCATGCTTGGTCAACTCCCTCTTGAGGCGACGAACTGGGCATGGCGACGCGGATGAACCGTGCCGGCCCGTCATTGCCTTCAAGAGGCACACGTGATTCGATGGCCTACATGGTGGATCGGCAAGAAAAGCACCGAGAACTGCTTCCGCGGTTTTCGGTGCACTTGAGGTTCCCCGCGTCTGGCTACACGCGCGCGTGACCAGGGCCCGGGCGCGCCGCGTGATTCACGGCATGACGGCTGACACGGTGATCCATTACAGCCGGCGTGCCGGACCCAACCGCACGGACGAAATGCTCATGCCGCGCCGCGGGCCCAAGCACGGTGGTGAGCGAGAGCAAGAGCATTAGCGACGCCAACATTCTGAATGCCATTGTCTGATCTCCTTGCAATACCTGCTGAAACTGACATCCACTCCCGTTGGGGCCTGGTGTTCGACTCAGCTCGTGAAGACCCTCACCAGCTCCTTGCAGTCCGAGACGTAGCAGCAGCAGGGCTGCACATTGTCGAGCGGAACGCGAACCAGCACGATGCGGCACGCCGGGGCGCAACTCGACGGCGCGAGGAAGCAAACCATGAGGCAGAAGTTGCCGGACTCACACACCACGTCGCGGCCCGGTAGGTGGGTCATGCCGCAATCCGCGGCCACCTTCCCGACCATCTGCTTGATTCGCTCGCCGCAGCACCCGACGTGCTGGGCATGCGACATGTGGCGGTTCGGCTGCGTGATCGTCTTCATTTCGTTATCTCCTATGTGATCGCGATTTAAGCCCAAGCTCGCGGTAGCCAATGGACGGACATGGACCCAGAAAGAGTGCACCCGATGTGTTCAACCTCGGACTTCAACGGCGTCGCCGCGGGGGCAGTCGTCCTCCTGGTCGTCCTCGCATGTCTCGGTAGGCATGCCGTCCTCAAGGGCGCTCGTGAGGGCATCCCAGTGGTTCTCGCACCGCCGGCACGCCATGAGGTGACGGTCGATCTTCAGCATCAGCTCGTCGGCCAGCAGACCCGAGACGTACGCACGATGAAGGTCGGCGAGCCGCGGCGGGCAGGTTCGGTTTTCCAGGCAGTTGGCCACCGCGTTAGCATCCCCACACGACGGCAGACCGCCCGACGCGGCTCGCTCGGGCTGCCGGAACACGTTCTCCTTCAGCGGCTCCCCCTGATCATTCTGTGACGGATGGTTGTTCGACATTGCACGCCTCCCTGGCGAACCCACCCCTGGGCGAGCCGATACCCCGACCCATCCCAGATGGTGATGTCCGCGGTTCTATTCCAACTGTAGCAGGATCTTGCGCAGACGGTTCCGCCCACTCTCGAGCAGGCGGTTGACTGTTCTCGGTGTTGTCTTGAGGTGCCGCGCGATGGCTATTCTTGGCATCGCGTGAAAGTAGTAGTCGTCGATGGTAATCAGTTCGGCCTTCGGAAGCTCGTCAAGCACTCTGCAGAGGCGCTCCCGGTCAGCGAGCGTGTAGAAGGGCGCTTTGGCGGGGGTCGGCTCTTGGTCGTCGAGTGGAGCGCCGCGACGCTGTCCCTTGCGACGATCCTCGCGGCAGCAACCGATCGTACGGATGCGCACGTAGGCGCACAGGGCCTTGGCGGGGTTCGGTTTGTCCGTGGCCCAAAGGAGCAGATCCATCAGCCTCCTCTTGCGGCCGTTCCGAACGACGCGCACGAGTGTCGGAATACCCCGGAACGTTCCTGGTCGGATTGACCTGTCCACTACATCCCGAACCGCCGCGGGGTCGCAGCCCCTGCCAAAGCCGGCGATCCACCCGTCAACCATCGGCGCGAATGCGCCCGCGAGCTGCCTGACGCGCTCGGCGTCGCCTCGACACGAAAGAACGATTTCCGACGTGATGGTGAGGCCGCTTCTGCCGTTACTCATGGGGGAACCTCCAGCGCGTTGCACCGCGGCGCACGCCGCGCTGCTCAGCGAGTTGTGAACAGGCGGACAATTCGACGGAAAGGGCCACGGCGCGGCTGGCGTTCGTGCGCCAGATCGGCCACCACAGCGCGCGCGGTCTCGCGCAGGAGCCCTCGGATATGTGACTCCGCGTACGTGCTCAGCCGCAGGTACCTCTCGAAAAGCGGGATAGCGAACGGATCGTCACGATCCGAGGGAACCGAGGAGAGGCCGAGGTAGCGGCGAACCCCTGCAACTACGGCGGCCGTGGCGATCTGCGGCGCCGCTTTCACGGCCTGAGCCGCGGCGTAGACGATGCCCTCGTTGAGTGCCTGTGCCGTCTCCATTCGCGCCTTGGGGTCACCAAGGCGCGCGAGATAGGCGACGACCGGATCGATGGTGAGCGGGTTCCCGGTGGGCTTGTGCGCCATGGGGCCTCCACAACGTGAAGGCGCGAGCGAATGAAAACAGCGCACCACTACCCGTTTTGGCTACTCGCTACAAGAACTGAACTAGCCACGGATCCAACGCAAAGGCATCGACTCGCTATCGATGGAACCCGACGCTACACACAGGCCATCGATCGCTTGCGGACCGATGGAATCCGCACCTATACGGGGCTCGCCCGATCGGGGCGCAGCACGCGCCGCGGTGGTCCACGGTTGGAGACGGCGCTTGGGTGATGTACTGTGAGCTAGCGCGAGCTAATCGGCAAGAACTGCCGGTTGTGAACTGGGCGAAGTTCGCGGCGAAGGGTATTTAAGAACAGAATGCGTCTGCACGATGACTGGATTATGACCGCCGCACTGCGCCTGCCCGGGTACGTTACGCTTAGCGATGGCCATCTGTACGCGTGCGTGCCTCGACGCACGACGCTAGCAGAACATGATGCCGATGTGGCACTCGTAGAGCTGGCGAGGTGGCGTCATCTCAGCGTGCAAGAAAGCGTCGAGGCCATTCAGCAGAAGGCGGGTTCAGCGCTTGCGCGTCCTGGACTCGACGGGACCACCGAGCTGTGGTTGGCCCTCCTCGGTGAGCGCCTGCTGAGGAAGATCGCGGGAGGCGCCTACCAGAAGGAGCTGGAGAGTGCCGCGCGCGATCTTGAGATCGGGGCGAGCGATGCTTCGACGAAGGAGCGATTGGAGTTCAGCTACTGGCGGGTCAGCGGCCAGGCGTATCGCTGGGTGCTCGATACGAAGCCCGCAGGCAGACGGGCACGTGTTCTCAACGACGTGCTCGACGATGAAGGCCAGAGTACCGCGTGCCACTCCCTTTGGTGGCTCAACATTGTGCTCGGTCTGGACGGCCTGCCAGTACGGTGGGAGCCCGAGAGCATGCACGCATGGTATGGCCCCCATGGCGGGTATCACGCCGGAGCTGCGGAGAGGAGAGAGGCACGGTGCGTCATATCGAGCATTTACGGCGCGATTTACCGTCCCCAGGCGTTAGCACGGATACCGGATCAGAGTGTGTCGATGGCCGACCATTCGTTGTCGGGGCTGGTTCGGCGAGTGTTCGCGAGCTGGCTGGAGTAAATGTGAATCTAGCTAAATTTAGCCGTCGGGTCGAGATCGCTGCACATTGACACATGCCGCAGCGGTCGAGTAACCTCGTGAGCCCCGGCTTGGGTGCGTTGCGACATCATCGGAGCGGCTTGTGGGAGCACGGGCCATGCCCCAGGACAACCATTTGGAGTTCTTTGTCCTCGTCCACCTAGCGCGGTGTCATGGTCGTGAGCGGCAGGTCCGCACGGCGTTTCAGGCTGCAAAGGCCCTGAAGGTGAATCCTGCGAGCGTCATTCCAGTGCTCGCTGCATTGAGAGCGCGGGGACTGGTGGTAGACGACGGTGGAGTGAATGAGCTGCCGCCGAAGAGCGGAAGGAAACGACGACCAGTTCGGTTGAGCGCTAAAGGGATCGAGGATTTTCGCAGGCGGGCGTCGGAATGGCTTTCATGGCACCAGAGCATGGGACAGGCAGTGAGCGAAGGGTTGGTGGCGGTTGGCAAGGCATAGGCGGGCTTCGAGAGCATGAGAGAGGAGGTCAACATGTCGAAGACAGCCAAGGTGGAGAGTGTCGTGCCGAGGCGGACTGCCCCGGCGAGGCCCGCGATCGCAGTCGAGGTCAAGCCCCCGGAGTCTGACCTCTGTACGAACGGGTCGGTGTCGATGTCGATGCTGCTGGACGAAAGCGGCTCACCCAATGAAGCGGCGCTCAGGCTGGTTGCCTACGTCGCTCCTGCGGCGTATCGCGACGATCTCGTCGGCGCTCTGTACGAACTCGTGGAGGAGATGGCGAAGAGCGGTCGAGGAGTTGCTGACATCGCGGAGGCCGTTGGCGAGACGGTTCGAGAGGTTTGCATCTCGGATGATTGCTAGCAGCTTGGCCCACACGGCTTCGCGATCACCAACCATCGTCATCGGCCGTCGCTCTCGGTGCGAGCCCGGCGCGGACGATCGTGACCGGGGGGTGGCTGGTCAAAGAGGCCCCTTCGAGCACATGGCGAACGGTCGTCAGTGCGGCCGGCGTCGTTGCCACCACCAGGATCTCCTGGAAGCCCGATTCGATGCAGTTCCGCACGTTCGCGGCCACGGTCGAATGACCGGTCTCCACCTCCACCGCGACCCGCCGTCCGTCCTTGACCCCAAGGACGTCGACGGCCCCGCCATGCCGCCGTGCCTCCAGATGCACCTCGTAGCCCTGCTCGCGCAGGAGCCGGGCGTACCAGCGCTTCCAGTACTCATGCGCCAACGACTCCCGGCGAGGGCCGGGCTGCCCCGTCCCGAGCGCCTCGTGCGCGGCGGGCGAGAGCCGCAGCAGGAGCTTCCGCGAGCGGCCGACCGGCACGAGCTGCGCCTGCAGCCAGCCATGCCGCACCAGGCGGCTCTTGAGCGCGTGCCCGCGCTGCCCGCTCAGCCCGAGCCGCTGGTACCGTGCCCGTACCCCATCGTCAGCATGGCCTAGCACGTCCTCCAGGAACCCAAGCGCCGTGTCGCTGAGGACCTCCTCATCAGGAGTCCGAACCCCCAGAACCCGCCCAAGAACCCCCTCCGACCCCGCAAAGACCCCAGAACGTGTGCCCCCTGATTGCCGCCAGTCGGCGATCATCTGATCCGTCACCGACCCCTTGGGCACGTCCACCCGCGGAATCCGCACCAGGAATGGTCGGCGCCAGCGGTCCTGCATTTTGACCACCGCCTGGCCGGTCGGCAGCAGGCCCAGGCAGCGCTTCTCGCCCTCCTCCAGCAGGCATACACCGGCGGCGCGGTTCACGTCCGCTGGGTCTTTCAGGTTGAGGCAGAGGGTCGTGAAGGTGTTGCCCAGGGCGGCGCTGGAGATCAGGTGCGGGTGCTGGTCCACAACCACGATCGCGATGCCGATCTCCCGGCACTGCCGCAGGAGCATCTCCATGACGCTCTCCTGGGACCGCCGGCCCTGGCCGTAGAGGACGTGATGAGCCTCCTCGATGAATAGCACGAGCCGGAGCGTCTCCCGGTCGGGCGCCGCCAGCCGCACGTAGTAGAGCCAGAGGCAGAGGAGCGGGATCAGGAACCGCTTGCCGCCGTCGGCCAGGGCGTCGAGCTCGACAACGGTGTGCCCGCCGAGCAGGGCGTCGACCAGTTGTTCCTGCGACGCCGCGGCGGCCGGCAGCGCTCCCGTGAAGCTCACCGACGACAGGGCCCGCAGGGCCGTGGCCCGCCACCCCCGAGCGCGCCCAGTGGCCGGCGCCCGTTCGATCTCGGCGATCAGGTCATCCGCGGTCGGCGCCGCGGGCGACCGCGCGTGCCACCCCCGCAGGGCGTGCTGCACGACGCTCACGGCGCCGTCCCCCAGCGTGAAGGCCGCCGCCAGCACATCGCCGATCAGGTTGAAGTAGACACCGGGCTCGAGGCCGGGCGGCACGAGGAAGGGGTTGAAGGGGAACTCCGAAAGGGACCGGCCGGGCGTGTAGACCTGGGCGCGCTTCGGCAGGAAGGGCAGCAGGTGACGGGCGGTGCGCTTCCAGTCCAGGAAGATCCAGGGCACGCGCCGCTCGGCCAGCTGGAGCAGCAGGTTGAACGCCGCGTTGGTCTTGCCCGCGCCCGAGCGGCCGAAGATAGCCACATTCTGGAGGAGCTCGGCGCTTGTGAGCCCCGCTGGCCACCGCGGAGTGTCGTACATCACGGTCCCCAGCTGATACGGGCCGTGGATGATCCGCTCGGGGGGCAGCGAGAGCAGGGTCTTGCGGCGGAAGTCGCCCAGAGCCCGGTAGGCGGCGTTCACGATCTGCTTCTCGACCAGGGACTTCACCTCGGCGTCGGCCGTATCCCGCAGCCGCTGCCAGCGCCGCACGCGGTCGGGCATGAGCGGCTCGAGCTTGCGGGCGAGGGTGTCGATGTCCACGGTCACGGCCGCAGCTGGAGATGCTTGGCGAGAAGCCCCCCCAGGCGGTCCCACAAGGCCCGTTGCCGCTGCTCGAAGTCCAGCGCCAGCCGCCTCCGCTCCTGGTCCAGCTGCAGGAGCCGGCCCCGGAGCATCATCCGCTCCCGCCGGTGCTGCACCGCGTAGTTGCCCTCCGGGTCGATCGCGTACGGGCTGGCCCGGGCGTCGCTGCGGTGCAGGTCGGTCAGGACCTGGCACTCTGACCGTAGGAGGCTCAGGGCCAGGCGTCCCCGCAGGTCGCCCAGGCTGTCCAGTTGATCCAGAGCGAGCGCGACCTCACGCTCCAAGCCCGCGAGGACGACGTCGTCTTGCTCCCGGGGCGCGGCGCGCAGCCCGCGAGCCTCGTGCTCGAGCCGGGCCGTGAACGAGTAGGGATCGACCCGCTCTTGGAGCACAAGCGCGCCCTCGCCATCGGCCGTCCCGTCGACGCTCATGCCGCCTCCCCGGCGTCCAGCTCCTTCAGCCGCCGGTTGGCCATCGCCACGTACTCGGGGCTGGTGTCGAAGCCCAGGAAATGCCGGCCGGTCTGCTTGGCGGCCACGGCCGTGGTCCCCGAGCCCATGAACGGGTCCAGCACCAGGTCGCCCTCGTTGGAGCTCACCAGCACGAGCCGCCGGATCATCCCCAGCGGCTTCTCCGTCGGATGATCGGTCAGACGGTGCTTGGTGGCGTGGGCGTACACGTTGACGCACTCGGGCTGCGAGATGAAGTTGAAGGTGGCGGGCTTGCCCTTGGAGACGTAGAAGCAGATCTCGAAGCCGCTTCTGTAGTTCGACTTGGCGAAGGAGGGCAGCGGGTTCTTCTTGACCATCACGACCTGGTTGCGGTAGGTGAAGCCGCGCTCCACGGCCCGTCGAACGAAGAACCCCGAGTCCTCTCGGGCCGTGAACATGTACAGAGCCCCGCCGGGCTTCAGTACGCGGTAGCACTGGCTGATTACTTGAGCAATGAGAACATCGTGGTCGAACGGATGAAGGCAATCCCAGGCGCCCCACGCCTCCATGGTCGAGACGATCTTGCCGTGGCGAACCGTGGTCTTGCTGGTGCTGGCGATGTTGTACGGCGGATCGGTGACCACCAAATCCACGGACTTGGGCTCCAGCCGGGACAGCCCTTCCAGGGCGTCGATCCGGTGGATCCGGTCGATGGCAAGCGTCATGCGGCGGTGCGGGACCCATGCGGCGCCACCCCTGCCCCTCCACCCCCTTCCTTCTCATGGACGGCTTCGACGCTCTCCAGGCGGGCACGGGCGAGCTCCACGTACCGCGGGCTGGCGTCGAACCCGATGAAGCGGCGCCCCAGCCGCCTGGCCACCACGGCTGTCGTGCCGCTGCCCATGAACGGATCGATGACCAGGCCGCCCGGCGGGCAGCCGGCCAGGATCGGGCGTTCGACAAGGGCCTCGGGGAACGCCGCCGGATGGCCCCCGATGCCGGCGCGCGTAGGAATCGTCCAGCAGTCGCCGGGGTTCTTGCCCAGCGGATGCAGGCCCCCGTGCTGGTTCGTCGCCGGGGGAAGACGGCGTCCCCCGAGATGGCGGCTGTCCCGTCTCGACTTGGCGGGCACGACCGTCCGGGGCGAGGATTGATGAGGCAGCCGCACCGCGTCCAAGTCGAAGGCGTACGTCGCCGATTTCACGAGAAAGAGCACGTGCTCCCAGCTGCACGCGAACCGGTCGCGGGCGCTCGCCGGCAGGTGGTTAGGTTTGTACCAAACGATGTGGTTGCGGAGCATCCAGCCCTGCTCGGTCATCCGGATCGCGAATCGCTCCGGCACCAGGCACAGCGACTTGGGCTGGACGGGGGGCGCCATCGGATCTCCGCCGGGATTACCACGCGGATCGGCGAGGTGCTGCCAGACCCCTCCGACCCGCGCGCCGGCGCCTGGGCTGCCGCGATCGCTTGAGCGGCGGCACGACCACGGACCGGCGTACACGTCGCCCAGGTTCACCCACAGCGTGCCCTGGTCCTTGAGCACGCGCCGAACCTCGCTGAAAACCTCGCCCAGGTGATCAAGGTACATCTGGACCGTCGGCTCCAGCCCGAGCGCCCCGGTCCACCCGTCGCTCCACGCGCTCGCGGCCCCGCCGTAATCCCGCGTTGACCAGTACGGAGGCGAGGTCACCACGCAGTCAACGGATCCGGCCGCCAGCCAGCGCAGCCCCTCGCGGGCGTCCATGGTGTAGACGTCGTCGAGCGGCAGCGTGCCAACGATTCCTGGCCCACCCGGCGTTGGTGATACAGCCGCTCCATCGTCGCAGTCGCCGGCGGAGCTCATGGCGTCACCCCGGCGCCGAGAAGCAGCGTCCGAAGATCCCTGCCGACGTCGGTGAGCGCGTAGTGCGCATGCGGTCCGCCGTCGAGGTACACCCGCGAGACGACGCCCCGCTGGCAGAACAGCTTGAGCACCTCGCGGACGTTGTTGCAGGAGATCCGCAGGCCCGCGTTCTGCCACACCGCCTTGCGCTTGATCCCGGGCGGCCGGAGCGGCTCCGAGAGCGCCCTGATGATCGCAGCCCGGTGCTTGTAGATCACCCAGCCGTAGAGGTCCCAGTCCACCGTCGGGAACGCGTGCTCAAGGGCGGGCAGCCCGCGCTGTTTGCGCAGGCGGGCCTGGAACGTCCGGCCTATCGGCGTGAGCCAGTACAGCCGGCTCTTGCGGGCGCCTGTGTTCAGGCACTCCACGACGCCGTGGACGGCGAGTTCCCACAGCAGGTACGTGCAGCGGTCCAGGACGATCTGCAGCCGACGGGAGAGCTGAAGGGCCGTCATGGGCTGGGCCATGACGACGACCAGCTCCTGCCGGCCCGGGCTCTGCGTGAGCCAGCGGTACACCTCTCTTGATGTCATTTTTTCACAACGTGCCGGTAGTTAAAAACCATTCAACCAGCGTGCGGGGGTGGGCAGCCCTGGACACCTCGGGCGAGGGTATTTGAACGCGCCGTGTCTCAACCAGAAGATGGAGACACTCGAGTGCCGCAACTGCGGCCGCGAACTACGACTGGGGGATGAAGTCGTGACAGTGCAGGAAGGCGTGCTCGGTCCCCGCGGCGTCGTGCCGCTGGGTGAGGCCGACGTCTTCTGCGGCCAGGAGTGCCTGGATGAGCACATCGTTGCGAGGGAAGCCGAAGCATGACCGCGATGTCGCGCGGAAGAGGGACCCCAATCAACAGCCGGCGTCCGGCCGCGCGGAGTCGGAACGGTCGCCCGCCCAGCGGAAGCAGACTCCTTAACTAGAATGCGCGATCTCAGTCGGCACGTCAGACCCATGTGCCGAGAAGGGTGCCGTGATGATCCAGCTCGTGGTGGCGTTGATGTTGGTGGCGCTGGGGCACGCGTCACAGCCGTCCCCGAACGCGGAACCGCTCGGCGAGCACGCTGAAGCGTTCCACGTCGTGTGGTGGCGGCCTTTCGAGCAAGGCAGCCCATGGGCCCTCGGCGCGGGACTGATTACCCCCAACGGAGCGCTGGTGGTCGTCACCGACGACGGACACATCCATGCCATCGACGCGAGCCTCGGAGTCGATCGTTGGTCCAGCGTGATGTTGCTGGACAGCTCCGTGAGACCTGTCGCCACCAACACGGGCGTGGCGGTCGCTGACAGCAACGGCCGCGTTGTGTGCCTCCGCGACGACGACGGTCTTGCGAGCTGGAGCGTCGCGCTCCCCGGGCGGTGCGACGTCTTGGGAGCCGATGGTTCGACCGTGTTCGCAGCCAGCGGCGTCACGCTGCACGCGATCGAACCGAGCGGACAAGTGCGCTGGCGCGTCGACCTCGATCAACCAGTTGCCGCGGTGCAGGCCGGCAATGGCGCGTGCGTGGTCTCCGGTACGAGCGGACTCATCACGGCGTTGGATGTTGCGACCGGTGACGTCCGCTGGCGCTTCGACGCCGAGAAGAGCGTCGGGAACCGCCTTGTTCTGAAGAGCGGCGCGGTGTACGCGGTAACCGAGCACGAGGTCGTCTGGTCGCTCGCACTCGACACGGGTGGAGTACGTTGGAGCCATCAGCTCAGCGGCCGTGACCCCTGGCCCGATCCCATGTTCGTCTCCCGTGCCCCGCTTTTCGTGGCGGGCGATCTGCTATTCGTGACCGGCAACGCCTGGCTCTACAACATGCGCGTCTTCAGCTGTTCCACAGGTCGTCTTCTGTACTCCGACAGCATCGAGGCCGTCCCTTCCGAGACCGGCTTCGGTGTTGTCGGAACAACGGCGCTGTTGGCGATGACGTGCACCGGGCGCAATCTCCTGGTGTTTGACCTGGGTCGTCGCCTTATCGCAGGACGCTTCGCTTTGCCCGATCATGCCGACCTTATTGGCGTGTGGCGCAACTCTTTCGTGTTCCGATCGGAACGGGGGGTGTTCGCGGCGCGGCCGCTACCGTCCCTACGCGAGCTTCCGCCGACTCTCTCTACGGTCTCCGCACCGAAGATACGAAAGTGCCTCTGGTGGGTGAGTATGGTCGGAAGCCTCTCCGTCGTTTCTCTCGCGTTGGCCGTTCACACCGGGAGGACACTCGCGCCGACCGCGTTCGTACGCCTCCGATTCTGGATCACGGTGCTGACGAGCGCCTCACTCTCCGGCGTCTGCCTTTGGGCCGCGATTGTCTTCGTCAGCGCGGCCTCTCGCGGTTCAGGGGGCGCGGGATCATGGTTGTTCGCAACCGCGCTGCTCGGACCGCCCGTCGCCTTGGTCTGGTCCTTCGCGCGCCACGCGCTGGGAGGAGCCAGGCTGACACCGGCGAGCTACCGCGCGGCGGCTCGGGAATGCGGTCGGATCGCGCGCATCGTGCGGCACCTGCGTATTGAGATGCGGGTGCGTCATCCGATCATGCTAAAGAGGGCGCGTGCAAAGGGGGCCCCCTCGGCTCTCCCTCGTGCTTTCGGTCGTGCGGCGATTGCCGTACCCGGGGACCTTGAACGTATAGCGCTGCGGTCGACGGGCGACGATGTTCGACTTGCCGACAGCCTGCTCAGGTTCGTCCTCGCGCACGAGCTGGCCCATGTGCTCCACCGCGATCTATGGGTGCTGCCACTCGCCAGGGCCTGCGGCGTCTCGCGGCGCGGCATCGGCCCGTTCGCAAAGGCGGCGCTGCTCGTGGTCGTACTGTACCTCGCGATCCGACTCTTCGGTCTAGACAAGCCGGTAGAGATGCTCGGGGGGCCAATAGTCATGACGCTGGCCGCCGGGACGGTTCTCCTCGCGCTTGCTGTGTTGCTCTTGCGCGTCGATCAAGAACGACTTGCGGACGCGACGGCCACGCTCGCGATCGGCCCCGAGGAAGTTGGGCGGCTAACAACTCCGGCGTTGACCACCGGCAAGGATCTCCCTCCACTCGGACAGTTCATGGTTTCGCTCGCGGTTCGAGGCCTAGAGCACCGCTCGTACCTTGGCTTCGCTCGGCGATCGACGCCCGCTGAGCCCGGGCTATTAGGGATGATCACGAAGCGGCTGCGAGAGACAGGCGAAAAACGCCATCTGCTTCCAGTGCTGCGTCCCGACATTGGGGCCAGCGCTGTTGGGGCAATCTGGAGCGCGGCGATGGGAGCCGTCTTCTTCTGCTCCATCGCCTGCGCATGGCTGTACATGTTTGGGTTCATGCTGGTCGATCGCACGCCCCCCGGCGCAGATCTTTCGACAAACGTTCTCGAGTCCATGTCCGCGTTCTCGCGGTGGGCTACTCAGGACGTCAACGCACCGCAAACCACCAAGTCAGTCGCGACGGCCCTCTGCGGAATGTTCCTGGGCGCGGCAGCGACATTGCCGTTCGTGCCGAGGCTGCGGGGAGAACTGCTGCACCGCCAGGCGGGCGTGTCGCAACTCGCAGGTCAGGTGCTTGGTTGCGTCGTGTTGTTCCTCCTGCTGAGCGGTTTCCTCCAGGGATGGATCCACGTCCGTGACCTCCCCGTCTTCGACGCCATTCGGATATCGGCTCTGCCCGTGGTTGGCTGGATGCTCGTAACCGTGTTCCTGCAGGCGTTGTTTGCCATGAGCGCGGGCAACACACGCGTCCACAGCGCGTCGATCCTCGTGCGGGAGTCGCTAGGGCTGCTGAGCGGCGTCGTCGTGGCAATGGCGTGCGCCGGGATTCTTCTTCAGGGTCTGGTGCCGCTCGAACGGTTCTTGTGGTCGTTCAATCTGGTCGGCATCCTATTCTGGATCGCGAACTGGGCTCCCGTAAAGCGGCTCGCTGGGTTCCAACTCCTCACGGGCGAACGGGCGCGTGTCACATGGTTCCTCGGGCTCAGACGCGTGCGCCCCCTGCTAGTGGCTCGAGGCAATCGTCCAGCCTCAGACGGGATCGTGATCGACTCCGTCATCACGTCATTCGGGCTTCTTGTTCTGCCTGCGGTCGTGCTTGCCGGCCTGCTTCAACCGTGGCTCCTCCGGGAGAACGCTGAGTTCTATGCAGGGGAGTTCCAGGCGATCCGAGCCGCGCCGGAGTCAACCTTGACCCTTGCCGCACAGGTCTACATGCGGCCGGGTCGTGCCTCGCCAGTGATCGTCGACGGCCTCCTCGTGTCGGTGGGTCTGACGGTGCTGCTAGCGGTGCGCGCGTGGGCTCCCAGCGCCGCGAAACTCAACACCTCTTTGCGCACCGTACGCCAGGGCGCAGCTCTGGCACGTCTGGAGCGCATGACGGGAAGGTCGCTGACGCCGTCGATGCCACCGCGCGCGGCGGAGCGCCTTCGCGAAGTCGTCACGAGGCTGGCTCGGCGCCGCCGCCTCGGGTCCGGGCCGCCCTACAACATCCTCTGGTGTCGGCTCGCCTGCGACGGGGCAGCGTGTGCAACGTTAGTGGGGATCGATCCGAGCAGCAGGGAGGCCTTGTCCTTGCGCCGGTTCATCTCATCGTGTGCCGCTCCATCGGGAGGTCTCGGCGCCAGGCCACGGGCGCCGGCGGACCTGTGGCACACCGCGTGCTCGATCGAGATCCTTGGAGACGCGCTCACAAGCGCGGACGTGCACGCAGCGTATCTGGTGCGGCAGGCCCGCATGCTCGCGCGGAATGTCGCCACAACCGGCCCGGCACAATGGCTCGAGATGACAGCTCTGACAGTCGGCGCGTTGGCTCGACTCGGAAGGCTCAACGATGTTGCTGCCCTTGACCAGGATCGCCTGGCCCGGGCCGCGGCGGACGTCTGGCGGCGATCGTTCGGGAGCGTCGCGGAAACCTGCCACGTGCTCAGGATCTCGGCGGCCATGTCGCCGCAGGTGCCCGGAGTCCTGCGGCGGGCCGAACTCAATCAACTGGCCGACTTGGATCGCTGGCTCTTGCAAGCATCGCCCGCCAGCCTCGAGCTGGCCGTGGACGTGGTCGGCGTGCTTGCGGTGTACGATTCCATGGGATTCATGGATCGGCCGTCCGTGGCGCATCTCATTGACAACCTCTTTCTCACCTTGTGTAAGTAGCGGCGCCCGCGCTCGGCGCTTCCTGAGCTTGCAGATCTGAAACCACCCAGCTCGAAGGAGGTTGCGGGTTGAGAACGGACCTACCAGAAGGCCATCACATGCTGTCCCCCGCTAGCGTCGCGTTGCTCCGGTCATTGACCCGGGAGTTCGTCCGGCGGCATTGGCCAGCCGAACTGCCGGTGTTCGAGCCGGTTTGGGAATGGGTATGCGACGCCGTGCGCACACTCGGTCCCGCGCCGAGCGGCCGGGCGATCTCGGCGCGACGCCTTGTTGAAGGATTGCCGTTCGCGGCGTACCCAGACCAGCGGTTGATGTGTGTTCACGTTGCGTTCGCTGCGCTGCTGGTCGCTGAGCGTCTGAAGGCCAAGGGGCCGGGGAGCTCGCCGGAGCTGGTCTACCAGGAGTTCGAAGCTGTCGTCAAGATGCTGCGCGAGCGTCCAGCGCTGGCGCGGAAGCTGGCGACGGAAATCGGCCGGGACCTGCTCGCCGTGGTCGCCCAAGACGAGGACGTGACGGCTCGCGGCTCCGCTGGGGAACCAAAAGACCTCGCAACCGACGCCGACCTGTGGTACGTTGACGCGCTGACCAACGAAATGCTCCAAGAGGGAGAGACACGTCCGCAGCGCAAACCCCGGACCCTCGAGCAGATTGAGGCGCAGTCGGATTGGCGCGCCGAGAACTTCGTGCTATTTGTCGACGAGTCTCTTGACGATGGGTGGAAGGTCACGCTGGCTTCCGGCCAGTCGTCGCCGACCAAGCCGTGGTCTGAGCTCAAAGGGCAGCGCGGGCGGTTCCTGCACTTGGTCTTGGAGAGCCTGTACCAGCGAAAGCGATTCGTCCTGAGTAACGAGCAGATCCTGAGAGCTGTCGGGCTCGCAGGGACGACATCCTTGGATCCCGCTAACCGAGCCCGGGCTATCAAAGGATCGCTCAAGAGCGCCCTTGAGGGCGTTCTCGACGGGCTCCTCAGCCCGAGCGGCGACGGAGGTTACCAGCTGCACGCCACCATTGCGTACTGCTGGATTCATCCCGCCTTAGGGCCGTCGCGCCTACTAGGCGCACGTCATCCGCCGGCGTAGGCGAGTTTGAAATCGGGCGAAAGGATGGCGCCTGTTGGCGGACGCAGAGTTGCAAGGTAGCGACGAGCGAGCGCCTGCAGAATCGAGTTTGCGGTCTCGTCGAACGGGCGACGGTCGGTTCGTCTCTTCTGCCGCAGCGAAGCGCCCCCAAGCCACGCGTTCCACTCCGATCTGAAGTACCCTGAAGTCTCGGAGACGTCGACGCCCCACAGCAGCACCCGGTAGCCGCGATCGGTCTCGTCATCGCCCGCGAGGAGCTGCCAAAGCGGGGGGCTGTATCGAGGCGTTGGACCGGCGGCGAGCCAGCCATCAGATCCCACGAGCCAGACGTGAACGTGGCTGGGAAGGATTCCCCTGGCGCGCCATGTCCGGTACTGCTCGAGGGGCGCAGCTAGCCCTGAAACCTGTTGATGGAAGCACTCGGCCATGGCCTGCTCGATTGAGGGTGCGGTGCGGGCGCGGCGGCTCACGGCTCGACTCAACGGTGCTCGAACGTGGCCGTCGGCCAGGCCGACGACGTAGTCCCGGAGGCGGAACATTCTGCGTGTCATGCGTGGGTGGGGCATCCGGTGTTTTTAAGGTTTTCGATCGGCAACGCCGTTGTCGAGGCGCGCCTTCCGCGCGCAGGTCACACGCCGAACACACAAAGGTCCTCATCGGCCATGCCACCATTCTGTGCGCTCCACATCGGTTGCGGAAGGCCAGTCCGCCGCGGCGGACTGCTCCGTGCACCAAGCACACGCACGTACTCGACGTATCCGCGAGTTCCTCGACCGAATGCCCTGAGTCTGCTGCATCCGCGCACCAGTACCGCTGAGATCGCAGGGCCGCTTGTCCGCTGAGTCCGCAGATGAACGAGCATCGGCCGACAACCCAGCAGCTTGCCCAAGCGTGCGACAGGCTGCGTGAACTGTGGCCGTTCGTGGAGCAGGCGATCCAACTGATTCGCGTCCTCCTGAGTCCGGGTCCACCATCACCCCCCGGCGATTCCCAACCTCCATCAGCATCGGTGCTGCCGCCTTTGGAGCTGAGCCTGCTCGACGCAGCCTGGGCCAATTTGGGACCTCGGCGTGGCGAGCGGCCACACCAGCGCGTAACGCTGATGCAGTACCTCCAGTTCGCCGACGACTTCAGTGACGAAGTGTGGGAAGTGATCTACCTGCGGTTCCGCGAGAACAAGCCGGTCGAGGAGATTGCAGAGCTGCTCGGCCGGCATGTCGGCAGCGTCTACCGCACTCTCGCGGCAGCCAAGCGGCAGAAGGATGAGCTGCTGCGGGCGCGGCGACGAGAGGCTCCGCCAGCGCGCGAATCCTCGTGAATCCGCGCGAAACAGCGCGCACTCCCGGCAAAGGGTGTCGGCGTCACCGACGCCTCCTCCGGAGTGCTCTCCATGGCGGAAATGAACGCGACGGTCGTTGCCGCAGCCGCTGGACACCGTAATCGCGACGTTGTCGGCGTCACGCTGGTTCGAAGCCTGCAGCGGGTGATCCAGGCGTCCCCCAAGGGTTGGACGTTGGACCCGCGGCGATGCGTGGTGCCGAGGTTCGACGGAGATCACTACCTCGTCTCGCTAAGAGGGCACGAGCGCAGGTTCGCGGAGGCACCCACCAAGAGCGACCTGCAGAGGTGGGTCAAGGAGACCATCGACGATCTCCGACGTGACGCTCACGTTGCCGGCGGCTGGACCAGCCCCGAGGACGGCTTGCTCTACCTCGATGTTTCCATCATCGTGCGTGGCCTAGGCGCCGCGGTTCGAATCGGCCGCGCGAATGGGCAGAAATGCATCTACCGCCCTGCCGCTGACGAGACGATCTGGCTGATTCGGAAGATCAAGGCGAGCCTCGACCTGCCACGCTTGCCGATTGCGCTTGCATGGCCGCGTGGAAGACTGATCGCGGCGGGGTATTCCTCAACATCGACCTCGTCGTCGAATGCAAGCCCGACGCTCGGCACGTCGGCAGGGCACGTCCGCGACGGCGACGCGGACGTCGTCGACCTCTCCGGGGAGTCCACCACCTGACCATCGCGGAGTCCTGACATGAGCGGTAACGGAGTCAACGGCAATCGACGGCACCAGCGACGCCCCGTCCACTGGCGAGCGAACTGGCCGCGTTGCTCTTCCTTCTTCTTCGGCATCGCCTCCGACATCGGACCGCGCCAGCGCCTCGAGGACGCGGCCCTCGCCGCCGTGCTGTACGGGAGCGGCTCGCTCGGGTCGGCATCGGCCATGTTGCTGGGGGTGTTCGACGGCGTGGGCGGCGTACGCGGCGGCATGGAGGCCAGCCGCTGCGCCGCCCGCGTGAGCAGCGCCTATCTCTCCGCCTGGTTCGCGGAGCAGCTCGGCCAGACGCCCGGTCGCGAAGAGGCCGGCAGAGTGATCTGCGAGGCGATCCGCAGGGCGAGCGTAGCCGTTCGGGACCTCGGTATCCGCAATCCCTCGGTCGAGGGGGCGGCGACAACGGCCGTGATCGCCGTGCTCTTCGCGGACGCCGTCCTGATCGGGAATGTCGGTGACTCGCGCGCGTACCAGGTGCTCAAGGGCGACATCGAGCGGCTCACGGCCGATCACACCACGGCGCAGTCGGCGCCGGCAAACGACACGATCGATCAGGCCGCCGCCGTGCCGGAAGAAAGGCAGCTCCTGGTTCGCTGGCTGGGCAGCCCTAAACCGCCCGAGGCCGCGCTCGCAGCACGCCGGCTGGCGCCGGGGAGCACGATCGTCCTGGTCAGCGACGGCGTGCACGCCGTGCTGTCTGACAGCCTCATCGCCTCGATCGTCACCAGGGCGAGGTCGGCCCAACTGGCCGCGCACCGCCTCGTCGAGGAGTCCTTGCGTCGGGGCACGACGGACAACGCTACCGCGGTGTGCTGCCGGGTAGTCCATCTCCACGACGTCGCCATCAACGCTCGGTCGGCCTCAACCGCGAGTCCCTCCCCCATCGAGGAGAAGAGCCATGGATCTTCCCCGGATCGGTGATCCCATCCTGGGCCGGTACACGGTTGTCGAGATGATCGCCATCGCCGGCCAGGCGGTGGTGGTGAAGTGCACGGACGGGTGCGATGGGAGCTTCGTCACCGTCAAGCGGCTCAGCGCCGATCCCACCTCCGCTGGCTACGCCCAGGAGCTCGCCCGGGCCAGGCGGTGCGCCACCCTCCGTTTCGGACACCCCAACGTGGACGACCCCATTGGGTCAGGCATGGACGGGGATTGCTTCTGCCTCGTCTACCCGTACATCGACGGCATCGACCTCACCGCGCTCCTCATGGCCGCGGGGGGAGCCCTCCCTCTCCCCAGGACGATGCGGATCCTCGCCGATCTCGCCGATGGCCTGGGCGCCATCCACGCCAAGGGCGTCGTCCACCGGGACATCAAGACCGACAACATTATCATCGACTCCGGCGGAGCGGCGCGGATCATCGACCTGGGAATCGCACGCATCATCCGCCAGCGAACGCTCACGGCGGGCAAGGGGATCCTCGGTTCGCCCAGCACGATGGCGCCGGAGCAGTTCGCCGACCCCACGTCTGTGGATGGCCGCGCCGACGTCTATTCCGCCGGCGTCGTCCTCTTCGAGATGCTGACCGGCAAGGCGCCGTTCCCGATGACTGGGGATGGCGATGTCGGACGGGCGGTCCGGGTGCGCCGCCCAATCCCGCCGTCCCGGTGGAACAGCGCCGTCCCCGACGAGCTTGACGGGCTTTGCGTGAAGATGCTGGCGCCCGATCCCCGCGACCGCGTCCAGACCGCCGCCGAGCTGCGCGCCGCGTGCAGGTCGATCGCGACGCGGCTGGGGGTGGGTCCTGGCCGATCGGGGGTTGGCGTCACGGTCCGCCCCGTTCCCACCGGCCCGCGCTGCCTGGCCTGCGGCGTACCCACCCAGGGAGCGCCGGCGTGCCCGGGCTGCGGGCGGGAGTTCGGCAAGGTTCGCCACTCCCTCACGCTCCGGTCAGGTCCCGCCGCCGGGGAAGTTCTGGAGGCGCCCCAGGGCAGCTACATCGCCGGGCGCGCTCAGATCGCCCCAATCGACGCGCACATGTCGCGCCGGCAACTACACATCGCGTGTAGCAACGGCCGCCTGCTCATCGCCGACGGCGGGGGCGCCAACCCCACGCTGCTGGAAAACCGTCCCATCCCCGTCCCTGAGGCCATGCAACCCGGAGCCAACGTCCGGCTCGGGGTGAGCTGGGCCAAGTACCTCCGCACCTGAAAAGGAGATCACGATGTCCAGATCCTGCCCCCGTTGTGCCACACCCCCTCCCGACACCGCGAGCTTCTGCGCTCAGTGCGGCCAGGCGCTCGCCGCCGCGACCGGCCACGAGCCCACGCGCGTCGCCACGCCGTCCCTGCTGGCGCAGCACGCCCGGCCGAAAACCACGCTCTCGAACGGCCCCGGCGACTGTGAACCGGGCTCGCCGTCTGGGCTCATACCGGCGGCCGGCGCCCCCGCCGGTCAGCGAGAGATCCTCGTGCTGGCGATCGACACCTCCGGGAGCATGGACGGCCCGTTCGCCGGCGGGACCTCCAAGCTCGCCGCCGCCGTCCGTGCCGGGGCGAACCTCATCCTCAACAAGATCAAGGTCGATCCCCTCGACGAGGTGGGCATCGTCTCGTTTACCGACAAGGCGTCGGTCGAGTCCGCCCCCCTGCCCTGCGGGGCGCACAAGAACGAGCTCATCCAGATCCTGCAGCGGCTCACCGCGGACGGCGGGACGGATATCGACGCGGGGCTTCGTGCCGCCGGGGACTGCCTGGACTTCGGCCGCGCCGGCGTCACGCGACGGATCGTGCTGCTGACCGACGGGCATGGTGGCGAGCCGATCCGCACCGTTCGCTCATTGAAGGCGCGCGGGGTCGTGTTCGACATCATCGGCGTGGGCGACACGCCCGAGGCGGTGAACGAGAAGGAGCTCCGGGCCATCGCCTCGGTCGTGGCCGGCGAGCTCCGCTACCGGTTCATCAAGCACGCGCAGGCCCTGGTTACCCACTACACCGGCCTGGCCAGCAAGACCCAGCTCGCCAGCTGACGGCCAGCAGTAAACCTGGAGTTCAACGAATCCCGATGGAGACCCCCGCATGAACCCCTGGCGCGTCAGCTTCCTCGAGCTCTGCCGCAACGTGCTGCGATTGGCTCTGTGGGCGTGCCTCACCGTCAACGGGCTGATGCTGGGGGTGTTCTCGATCATCTTCACGTTCTTCTTCCTTCGCCACCTGTGGTCCTGGTGCCACCGCGTGCTCTTCTCGGGCCAGTGGTGAACCCGGTCGGCCGAACGCACCGGGAGAGATCCGCTCATGAAACCCATCCGCTCCGAGCAGCACCGCGATTTCGTCAACGATCCCTGGGGAGGCGGGCCGCGCATCATGGAGGAGCGTGCGACCGCGCACGTGCTCACCGACGCCGGTGGGATCCACTCCAGCCACGCCACGGCGAAGACTGCCTGCGTGTGCGGGTGCGTCGGGCCGGTGGGGGGGTTCTGCGCGGTCTGCGGCGGGGCCGTCTGTGCCCGCTGCTTCACGTTCTGTGCCTGCTGCCGCAAGCCCCTCTGCCCGCGGCACGGCGTCCAGCTCGATCCGAGCGAGGCCCAACCCGCATGGGCCTGCGGGCAATGCGGCTCGGTCCGGTCGCGGCAACGGCTGCTGCGCCGGCTCGGCCGGGCGATCCTCTTCCCCTTCGTGGAGTTTGACAACCATGAGCGACGCTGAACTGCCCAAGCTGGTCCGGGACCTGGTGTACGCCCAGCGGTACCGGCTGCTCGACGACGGCGTCGGCCGGGCCGCCAAGCGTGCGTTCGACGCCGGCGTCGTGGACAGGTTCGTCGAGGGGATCATCGGCGGCCGGGTCGCCAAGCACAGGATCGCGCGGGCGTTCGCCGGCCCGTTCCTCCTGCCCAATCTCCGCGTCGGGGAGATCGTTCTCGGCGTCGACGAGCGCGACGAGCCGGTGCGCTGCCCGCTCCAGGCGCTGAACGCGCACGCGCTCGCGCTCGGCGGCAGCGGCTCCGGCAAGACCACCAAGTCCCTCTTCCTGGCCCTCCAGATCGCCGCCCTCGTGCTGGGTATGTGGTACTTCGATCTCCGCAAGCGAGAGGGCAGGGCGCTCAGATCCTACCTCGCCCGGCTCGGTGTCGATCTCATCGTGGTCCGCGCCCGCGATCTCCGGATGAACCCCTTGCAGGTGCCCTGGGGCGTCGAGCCTATGGACTGGGCTCCGCGCGTGGCCGACATGCTGGTGATGGTGCTCCGCCTGCCGCCGCGGGCCGCCAAGCTCATCCACGCCACGATCATCAAGCTGTACGACCACTTCGGGATCCTCAGAGGCGGCCACCACCACCCCACTTTCTTCCATCTCCGGGAGGCGATCGCACACGACGCGGGCGCCAACGCCCCGGCCCGGCAGGCGATCGTTGACAGCCTCGACCCGGTGCTCCTGTCGATCGGGAACACCCTCCGCTACCACATCGGCTGGACAACTCGAGACCTCGCCCGCATGCACCTGGTATTCGAACTCGGCGGCATCTCCGAGGCCGACAGGGACTTGATCCTCAACACCCTCCTGCTGTCGGAGTTCTCCTCTCGCCTCGCCCGGGGGGTCTCGAACTGCCGCATGGACCTGTGGATCTGCGCTGACGAGGCCGGCCGGCTGGTCTCGACTCTGAATCCCACCGGCGGGATCTCGGACTTGATCGGCCTGGTCCGCGGTACAGGCATCGGCCTGGACCTCGCGGTGCAATCGGCCGACATCGCGCCGGCCATTCTCAGTAACACCGCCACCAAGTTCGTCGGTCGCTGCGGCAGCGCCGCCGACTACGACACCATCGCCGGCGCCATCGGGCTGAACGCCTCCCAGCGCAACTGGCTCCGCACCAACCTGGTACCGGGGACGTTCATCGGACAGGTCGGCGAGGGGCACTGGCGCCATCCCTTCGTGTTCCGGGTACCACCCATGCGGCTGTCGCCGGAGACCGACGTCAACCGCGAGTCGCAAGAACTGGGAGATCTGCATCAACTCCCTGTGAAGCCCGCAAGGGACCGTGGATAACCGGAGGACCGCTCATGACGGAAACACGAACTGCGGGCAACCGAAGCGGGCTGGAGGCGCTGGAGGCGCTCCCAGTCTTGCCGGCAGACGAGTTCATCGGGTGGCGCCCGACCGACCGAAGAAACGCCGAGAGGCCCGAGGCGTCAACGAGGGCATCCCCAGGCAGCTCTCGCGGACTGGCCGAGGCCGATCTCCGGTACCTGCGGGCCGTGGTTGACCAGCCTGGACAGCCCTCAAGCACCTACCCGCGGTTGGCGCGCCTCAGCCCAGCGAGGGCGGCCGAGATCCGAGAGCGGCTCGTGGCGGCCGGGTACCTGCGGCTGCACACGGTGATGACCGGCCGGCGCGGCCGCAACGCGCTGGTGGTCGAGCCCCTGGACACGGCCCAGCAGGCCGTGGCGGGAACGCCCGACCAAGGAGGCGCCTGATGCGCGGGGGTTACGTCCACAACAACGTCCTGATCGGTCCGGTCGAAGAGCACTTTCGCCGCCTCGGGGCCACCGTCCGTCGGGAGTACCCGGTCAGGCTGGCCGGCGGCAGCCCGAGCTTTGTCGACCTGTTCGTCGAGCTCGGCGGCCATCGCGTCGCCTGCGAGGCCGAACTCACCTCCCGCCGCGTCGCCGGCGACTTTGCCAAGGCCGCGGCGCTGAAGGCGACGTGGTTGTTGATCGTGACCCCGACGGGGAAGGTTGCCGAGATGTCACGGCGGCAGGTCCAGAGGCTCAGGCTCCGGCTGCCGGGAGGGAGGGTTTCGATTCTGCCGCTGGGACCGGCTCTGCAGCAGGCACGGGATTGTTTTCTGTTGATTTCCAATCCGATTCGTCCCCAGACCACAAATCAGAAAGGCCGGGCGTGAGGATCAAATGGCCCAACGTGATCGTCGTTGCCGTTGTGGTAACCGTCCTCATCCTGGCCATCAAGACCCGCCAGCAGATCGGCGACGTCCTGCGGACGCTTGGTCATCGGTCAAGATGGTGCCCCCCAGAGGACCAAACCATCGGCCTGATGGGACTGGGGCTGATCTGCCTGACCGTGGTTGCCCTGGCGCGGGTGCTTCGGGACGGCCGGCGCCGGCCGCCGCCACCGTGAAAGGGAGGGGATTGTGCACGAGTGGTTGACACCGCGGGAGGTCGCACGTGGCCGGAGGATCCGCGTTGGCAAGGTGCTGGCGTGGATCCGGCGCGGCGAGCTTCGGGCTGTGAACCACGCGGAGAACCGCCTGGGCCGGCCCCGGTGGCGGATCAGCGCTGTGGCGCTGGAGAACTTCGACCGGCTGCGGTTGAATGCGCCGATTCCGCGATCGTCCGTCACGCGCCAGCACCGAAGGAGGGGCAACCCCGAAATCGTCGAGTTCTTTTGAGGGTCGTTGGTTCATATCGAGCCCCCGCTATTGGACGAAGGCTTGCGGCTTCCGCAAGCCTTTGTCTTTTCAAGGCTTACGCGATTCTCCTGGTCGTCGGTGAGGACGCTCTGGACCTCCTTGGTCGCGGCATCGGCCGCATTCCACTCCGCCCGGGGGGCCGGTCGGTGCGATGCCACCGTGCCGGTATCCGTCGTATCCGTCCCAGGAGCGGGTTGCCGGTGAGCTCCTCCTTGGCGTGCGAGAGCAGGTCATTGGCTTGATCGCCGCTGTCGGAGATCAGCAGGATGTACCGCTCCAGCCCGTAGCACAGGCACCACAGGAGGTACGCGCAGCTGACGATCGTGCTCTTGGCGTGCCCGCGCGGCGCGGCGACGGCCAGGCGGGCCCCACGGGCCGTCACCGCGGAACGCGTGCGGTCTTTTCGCGGCGATAGTCAGAAACCAACTCTTCGGATTCCTCTCGCAGGAGGACGAGGACATCGGACGACGCAAAGCTGCTTCGGCGTTGTACAGCTTCCGTCGACCCGTTCGAGACCTAGACTAGAGGCCCAACGGCCCCTGGCTGGCATTGCGACGATAGTTCAGCGAGTCACCGAGGCGAACAATACCCGATTGGACAACCTGATCCGGGCCCAGTTCTTCTTCGGGCTCAAGACCGCTCACTTTCGCTTCCGCCTTTTCTCCCCTCCCATCGCTTTCAAGCTGGTGCTATCCGTGAACGGAAGAGAGGCCGAATGGCAAGAGCCCAACATACAGCGGTTAGGACAGAACCTCCTCCAGGCCCGACTGACGTTCTTGGATGGCAAGAGGCCGTCAAGAACAGGAGCTACCAGCATTGTCGGCTGGAGGATGTCGTAGTCGCCGTGCAGGACCTGCGCGCACAACTGGACAAGCCGACCCTGCACGCGCTGATCAAACATCTCTCCGATTGCATGATGAAAATCCTCCGCGGGCGGGTTGGACGCCATCACACCAATGAGGGATGGGACATCATCAACGAGGTCC
>JBGPJM010000015.1:0-44775 GCA_041485385.1 Phycisphaerae bacterium
CCCCTTGATGATCAGAGCCTTCTTCTCGTCCATCGCCCGCCGCCGCCGCGGCACGGGGATCGTCCGCGTCCCCGAGAGGTACTGCCCCGTCAGCGACTCCTTCGAGCGGAGGATGTCGGCCACGGCCCCCTGCGCGATGATCTTCCCGCCGTGCACGCCCGGCCCCGGCCCGATGTCCACGACGTGGTCCGCCGCGCGGATCATCTCCTCGTCGTGCTCCACCACCAGCACGCTGTTGCCGATGTTCGTCAGGTGCCGCAGGGTTGAGATCAGCCGCGCGTTGTCGCGCTGGTGCAGTCCGATCGTCGGCTCGTCCAGCACGTAGCAGGCGCCCACCAGCTTGGACCCCACCTGCGTCGCCAACCGGATCCTTTGCGCCTCGCCGCCGGAGAGCGTCCCGGTCTTGCGGTCCAGCGAGAGGTACTCCAGCCCCACCGACGCCAGGAACCCTAGCCGGTTGCCGATCTCCTTGACGATCGGCTCGGCGATGAACCGCTGCTCCTGGCTCAGCCGCAGGTTCTCGATGAACGCCAGCGCATCGGTGATCGTCAGGCGCGACAGCTCGGCGATGTTCAGCTCGAACCCGTCCGCATCACCGGTGGAGCGGGGGATGACCGAGCCGCCCGCGAACGCCTTGGCCCGGTCGGCCCGGTGCGTCGACGACAGCAGCACGCTCAGCGCCTCGATCCGCAGCCGGTCGGCGCGGCAGCCGGGGCACGGCCGCTCCCGCATGTACTGCCCCAGCCACTCGCGGATGAACGCGCTCTCGGTGCGCTCGTACCAGGCGCGGAGCACCTTGGTTACCCCCTCGAAGCCGCCCTTGTACTGCTTGGCGTCGGCCGGCGTCGTTCCCTGGATGAGGATCCGCCGGACCGATTCAGGCAGGTCCTTCACCGGCTTGGTCGGGTTCACCCCGGTGAGCTCGAGGAACCGGCGGAGCTGCCGCCGGAAGAACCGCCCCATCGGCGGCGGCACCTTCCACGGCTTGATCGCCCCATCCGCCAGGCTCTTCGAGGCGTCGGGGATGACCAGGTCCTCGTCGAACTCCATGATCACGCCCAGCCCGTGGCATTCCGGGCAGGCCCCCTGCGGGGAGTTGAACGAGAACAGCCGCGGCGACAGCTCCGGCAGCGAGCACTCCGGGTGCAGCGCGCACGCGTGCTTCTCGCTGTAGATCCGGTCCGCCCATGTCCCCGTCCCTCCCTTGGCCTCGGCTTCCTCTTCCACCGAGACCACCACCGTCCCGTCCGCCGCCCGCAGCGCCGACTCGATCGACTCCGCCAGCCGCTGCCGCACCGCCGGATCCGGCTTGAGCACGATCCGGTCCACCACAACGTCGATGTCGTGCTTCTCGTACCGCCCCAGCCCCAGCGGATTCTCCCCCCCCTTGGCGAGCACATCGCGGATCTCGTGCATCGTCCCGTTCACCCGCACCCGCCCCCACCCCTGCTTCTGCATGTCCTCCAGCACTTCCTTGTGGAACCCCTTCTTGGCCCGCAGGACCGGGGCCAGAACCGCGATGCGCCCGGTCGCCCGCCCGTCCAGCGCCAGCACCGCGTCCACGATCTGCGTCGCCGCCGTCGCCCTGACCGGCAGCCCGCACCGCGCCGTCACCGTCCCGTCCTTCTTCGTCTTGGTCGGCGCCCAGCACAGCGCATGCCCGCACCGCGCGTACAGCAGACGCAGGTAGTCGTAGATCTCCGTCGTCGTCGCCACCGTCGAGCGCGGGTTGCTCACCCCAGAGCGCTGCTCGATCGCGATCGTCGGCGGCAGTCCCTCGATGTCATCGACGTCCGGCTTCTTGAGCTGGTCCAGGAACTGCCGCGCGTACGCCGACAGCGACTCCATGTACTTCCGCTGTCCCTCGGCGAAGATCGTGTCGAACGCCAGCGACGACTTCCCCGACCCCGACAGCCCGGTGATTACCACCAGCCTGTCGCGCGGGATATCGACGTCGATGTTCTTGAGGTTGTGCTCGCGGGCCCCGCGAACACGGATGCAGCGGGAGAGATCGAGCGACTCGCCGGTGATAGGAGTGCGCGCCCGCGCCGGCCGGGCCGCCGGCGCACGCTCGACCCCGTTACCGCTGGGCGGCAATCCGGCCTCCGCCGGCACAGCCACCGGCGCACGCGGGCGAGGCGTCACGGCGGTGGGGGGGGTGGGGAGGGGGGGGGCGGGGGACTTGGAGGTCGTGGATCGGGGGCTCTCTCTGGGCACGGTGCGGGTATCCTCGCTCAGTGCCGATCGTAGGGCACACGTTCGCGCCTGTTACCAACCCGTGACGCCCCCAGCCGGTACACACGGCATGCTCAACCCCATGAGAACCCTCGCCCCCTGGGTCGCCGGCAGCGTCCTCGGCACCATCGCCGTCTCCTGGGCCTGCGCTCTGGCCTCCCCCGAGTACCCCAGAGCCCACCTTGACGAGATGGCCCTTGGCGGCTGGGAGCAGCGCCGCAACTACGAACGTGCCCCCAAGGACTGGGACGGCGCCTGGGGCCGCGCCGTCCCCGCACACTGGACGAAGCCCTCGTACCACTACAAGTTCGACAACTTCGGCCAGAACGTCGACGCCACACTCACCTACTACGCCGGCTGCAAGACCGGCTACGGCTACGCCATCGGCATCGTCCGCACCGGCTGGCCCCTCCGGGCCATGCGGTGGGAGCTCATCCAGGATGATCCAGGGCCATCCCCCGGGGCCAGTACGCCCCCCACCGGCTTCCTCCCCGACTCCGTCTGGAACGGCGGCATCCCCCTCCCCGACGTCGCGCCCTCCCGCTACAAAGGCGGCTGGGTGCGCCTTCCCGTTCGCCCTGTTCTGGCGGGCTTCGTCGGCAACTCCGCCCTGTACGCCGCGGCACTCTGGGCCGGGTTCGTCACGCCGAAGACCCTGCGGGCGTCCCTCCGCCGCCGGCGCGGCCGCTGCACCGCCTGCGGCTACCAGCTCGCCGGCCTGCGCACCTGCCCGGAGTGCGGCGGATCAACAACCTGACCGCACTTCCCAGATTTACCAAACATTTTCCTTGCAATATTGTTCGGTATCGGGTATGGTCTCGCCACGCCGTGTTTTCCGCGCGCACGCTCGCTCATTGACATCCTGAACCGACGAAGCCGACGGCCATAGGTTGCCATACATTGCCATAGATTGCCACGCCGACCGGCCCCAAAAACCCCTCTGGCGTACGCACGAGCCCATAGGTTGCCATAGGTTGCCATACATGGCCACGATCAAACATTTTCGTGAGGCCTCGACCCCCGCCGTTGTTGCTCCGTACATTGCCAAACCCCCCGTACATGGCCACTGGCCATCAACGCAAAACCCCCAAAACCCCCGAGAAATCGCCGTAGATTGCCGTACATGGCCGTAGGTTGCCAACGGGTGTTTTTCCGGGCCTCGATGCCTTGATGCCTTCTTCAACTTCAACAACGCTCGGTGCCCGAGCCGCGATGACGTACCATCTCGCGAGGTGACGATGAGCGAGCAGAAGAAGCCCGAGACCGCCTCGCTCGCACGCCGTGAATCCAACGGCGCGGTCAGCGTCCGCCGTGGGAGCGGGGCGGCCATCGACAAGCCCGCCCTCGACTTCGGCGCCGCCTGGGACTACGCCCCCGCCCCCGAAACAGTGAAGGTCAAGATCGCCAGGCGCTACGGCCACTACATCAACGGCAAGTTCGTCATGCCGCGCTCCGCCAAGGCCGCCTTCTTCCCGACGATCAACCCCGCCACCGAGGAAGTCCTCGCCGAGGTCGCCTCCGGCACCGTCAACGATGTCGATGCCGCCGTCTCCGCCGCGCGCGATGCCCTTCCCAAGTGGTCCGCCCTCAGGCCCGCCGAACGCGCCAAGTTCCTCTTCCGCATCGCCCGCCGCATCCAGGAACGAGCCCGCGAGTTCGCCATCCTCGAGACCATGGACGGCGGCAAGCCCATCCGCGAATCCCGCGATGTCGATGTCCCCCTCGCCGCCCAGCACTTCTTCTACCACGCCGGCTGGGCCGACAAGCTCGCCTACGCCTTCCCCGGCCGAACCCCGCGCCCCGTCGGCGTCTGCGGCCAGATCATCCCCTGGAACTTCCCGCTCCTCATGGCCGCGTGGAAGCTCGCCCCCGCTCTCGCCTGCGGCAACACCTGCGTCCTCAAGCCGGCCGAGACCACGCCCCTCACCGCCCTGCGCCTCGCCGAGATCTTCGATGAGGTCGGCCTCCCCCCCGGCGTCGTCAACATCGTCACCGGCGCCGGCGAGACCGGCGCCGCCCTCGTCAAGCACGACGGTGTCGACAAGATCGCCTTCACCGGCTCCACCGAGGTCGGCAAGAAGATCGCCGCGGCCGTCGCCGGCATGCCCAAGAGGCTCACCCTCGAGCTCGGCGGCAAGTCCGCCAACATCATCTTCGACGACGCCAGCATCGACCAGGCCGTCGAGGGGATCATCGCCGGCATCTTCTTCAACCAGGGCCATGTCTGCTGCGCCGGCTCGCGCCTCTTCGTCCAGGAGGGCGTGCTGAAGGAAGTCGTCGCCAAGCTCGCCATCCGCATGGCGTCCATCCGCGTCGGCGACCCCCTCGACAAGAACACCGACCTGGGCGCCATCAACAGCCGCCCCCAGCTCGACAAGATCAACCAGTACCTCGAAACCGGCCGGCGCGAGGGCGCCACGCTCCATCAGAGCGGCACCCTCGCCCTCCCTCCATCGCCCAAGAGCGCCAACCCCGACACGCTCACGCCCCGCGGTTACTGGTGCCGCCCCTGCTTCTTCGAGGGCGTCCAGCCCAGCCACGTCATCGCCCGAGAAGAGATCTTCGGCCCAGTCCTTGCCGTCATGAGCTTCCGCACCCCCGAAGAAGCCCTCACCCGCGCCAACAACACGCCCTACGGCCTCGCCGCGGGGGTGTGGACGGACAAGGGGAGCAAGATCTTCCAGATCGCGCGCAAGCTCGAGGCCGGCGTCGTCTGGCTCAACACCTACAACCGCTTCGACGCCGCCAGCCCCTTCGGCGGCTTCAAGGAAAGCGGCTTCGGACGCGAAGGGGGAAAACAGGGGTTGCGGGCCTACGTCACTCTCGAGCTCGGACCGATCGGTCATGTCCCTTGCACGACCGTTGCGCGTGGAACACACTTGAGGTGAGCATCCGCGGCCTTCTCCGTCTCTTCGTGTCCCCGTGGTGACTTTCCTTCCAGGAGGCGCACCATGAACATCCCCCTCAAGCGCGGCACCATCCTCCGCCACCAGAACCACCTCTTCTTCATCGAGGACTACGCCGAGCGCCACACCGGCAAGATGCGCCCCGTCGTCCACGTCAGGCTCCGCGACGTCCAGGACGGCCGGCACGTCGACCGCACCCTCGATGAACTCCAGCCCCTCCAGCACGTCGAGCACGCCTACCGCAACCTCCAGTACCTCTACTCCCGCGCCGGGTCGTACACCTTCATGGACAACCAGACCTTCGAGGAGTACGAGCTCTCCGAGCCCCAGCTCCGCGCCTTCAAGCCCTTCCTCAAGGAGGGCCAGGAGTTCCGCGTCATGTTCGTCGAAGGCCGCCCCCTCATGCTCGACCTCCCCGAGATCGTGACGCTCAAGGTCGCCGTCACCGCCGCACCCCAGCACGCCATCGGCAACGAGGGCAGCGTCCTCAAGGAGGCCCAGCTCGAGAACGGCCTGCAGGTGCACGTGCCCCTCTTCATCAAGTCCGGCGACGCCATCCGCGTCGACACCCGCACCCAGAAATACGCCGGCAAGGACAAGGAGGGGCACGGGTGAGGGGACGGGCCGCCGGATCGCGCCGCTCAATCTGGCCGAACCTGTGGACCAGTCCTGCTCTTGCCCTTCATGATTGGCTCGATTCCATGATACGCATCGATCCCATCACTCCCGATGACCTCGACTTCGTCCGCGCCGAGCTCCGCCGAAACTGGCTCTCCACCACCATCCGCTCACTCGACAAGCCCTACGAGGCCGACCGGCTCCCCGGCTTCGTCGCCCGCCTCGATGGCCAGCGCGCTGGGCTCATCACCCTGCACTTCGATGACCCCGCCCGCCAATGCGAGGTCATCACCCTCAGCAGCACCATCGAGAACCGCGGCGTCGCCACCGCCCTCATGGACCGGGCCGAGTCCGCCGCGCGCGGGCACGCCTGCCGCCGCGTCTTCCTCACCACCACCAACGACAACCTCCGCGCCCTCCGCTTCTACCAGCGCCGCGCCTACCGCCTCGTCGCCGTCCACCGTGCCATGATGGACCGCTACCGCCAGACCCAGAATCACATCCCCCTGGTCGGCATGCACGGCATCCCCCTCCACGACGAGATAGAGTTGGAGCTGCCGCTCGGAGAACCTCAATGACCGACCGCCTCGAAGTCACCAAGACCTACAAGCTCTTCATCGACGGCAAGTTCCCCCGCTCCGAGAGCGGCCGCACCGTCCCCCTCGAAGACAGCGCGGGGCGCACCCTCGCCCACGCCTGCCGCGCCTCCCGCAAAGACCTCCGCGACGCCGTCGTCGCCGCCCGCAAGGCCCTCCCCGGCTGGTCCGGCACCACCGCCTACCTCCGCGCCCAGATCCTCTACCGCATGGCCGAGATGCTCGAAGGCAAGAAGGCCGAGTTCGCCGCCGCGCTCGACCAGGGCGCAGCCAGGCCCAAGGGCAAGGCCGCGAGGCCGGCCGGCACCACCGAAGTCGACGCCGCCATCGACCGCCTCGTTCACTACGCCGGCTGGGCCGACAAGTACGCCCAGGTCCTCGGCTGCAACAACGCCGTCGCCGGCCCCTTCTACAACTTCACCGTCCCCGAGCCCACCGGCGTCGTCGCCGTCCTCGCCCCCGACCGCCCCGCCCTCCTCGCCCTCATCTCCCTCATCGCCCCGCCCCTGTGCGCCGGCAACACCATCGTCGCCCTCGGCGGCGAGGGCACCGCCGCGACACTCGCCGCCGCCCTCCTCGGCGAGGTCTGCGCCACCAGCGATATCCCCCCGGCCGTCATCAACCTCCTCACCGGCCTGCGCGCTGAGCTGGCCCCCGTCATCGCCTCCCACCGCGACATCGACGCCATCCACGCCGCCGGCGTCGACGAAGAGCTCGGCTCAGTCCTCCGCGCCGGCGCCGCCGAGAACGTCAAGCGCGTCACCGTCCGCGGCGACCTCGACTGGAACGACACCGAGACGTGCCACACCCCGTGGTGGATCGAACCCTTCGTCGAGATGAAAACAATCTGGCACCCCAGCGCCACTTGAGCGACTATCGGCCCCCCTCGCTCATCGCCCGCGCCAGCCTCCCCGCCAGCCCCGCGTTCGCCTTGATCAGCGCGACATTCGCCCGCAGCGTCGCCCCGCCCGACAGCTCGTGCAGCTTCCCGAGGACAAACGGAGTCACCCCACGCCCGCTCACCCCCGCCGCCACCGCCAGCGCCGTCGCCGCGATCAGCCACCCTTCCCACTCCCCCTGTGAAATCTCATCCCCCGCAGGGATCGGGTTCACCACCACAATGCCCCGCCCGCTCCGCATCAGCTCCGCCCGCACGAACGCCGCCAGCTCCTTCACATCATCGAACCGCGCATCCACCCCGATCGGCGGCTCCGTCCTCCGCAGGTAGAACGCCGGGAACTGATCCGTCCGGAACCCGACGACCGGCACCCCCAGCGTCTCCAGCACCTCCCTCGTCGCGTGCACATCCAGGATCGACTTCACCCCGCTCGTCACCACCGCCACCGGGAACCGCGTGAGCGCCACCAGGTCGCTCGAAACGTCCAGCCCCGACCCCGTCTCGGCCTTGTGCACGCCCCCCAGCCCCCCGGTGGCGAACACCCGGATCCCCGCCGCCGCGGCCAGCTCCATCGTCGCGCTCACCGTCGTCGCCCCCGACCACCCGCGCGCCAGCGCGATCCCCAGGTTCGCCGTGTTGAGCTTCGGCACGCTCGGCAGCGCCAGCATCTCCGACAGCTGCGACTCGCTCATGCCGACGACGGCCTTGCCCCGCAGCACGCCGACCAGCTCGGGGATCGCCCCGCCCGCCCGCACGATCTCCGCCAGCTCGCGCGACAGCCCCAATGACTTGTCACGCGAGATACCGTGCACAAGCAGCGTCGTCTCGAGCGCCACGGGTGGAGCAGCGTGCGGCATACGGGATTGTCGGCACGTCGGAGCCGATGTGCAAGCGCCGGCCCGCCTACGCCTGCCGCTTGTCCCGCGTGATCTGCGCGTACGCGCTGTGGTTGTGGATCGACTCGAAGTTCTCCGAGTTGATCGCGTACCACGTGATCCGGTTCTCCGCGTCCAGCGAGATCGCCAGGTCTCGGATGATGTCCTCGACGAACTTGGGATTCTCGTACGCCGCCTCGGTCACGTACTTCTCGTCCGGGCGCTTCAGGACCGCGTACACCTGCGTCGAGGCCGACTGCTCGATCAGCTTCGCCAGCTCCTCGATCCACATCAGCCCGTTGAACCGCACCGCCGCCTCGATCACGCACCGCTGGTTGTGCGCCCCGTATCGGCTGATCTCCTTCGAGCACGGGCACAGGCTCGTCGCCGGCGCCCGCACCGTCATCACGAAATCCTCAACCTGCGCCGCCGAGCACGCGAACGACACCTTGTAATCCATCATCCCCGGCATCCCCGTTACCGGCGCGTGCTTGGTGATGAAGTACGTGAACGTCGCCTCGAAGTGCGCCTCCGCCGCACCCAGCCGCTCCCGGATCGCCCGCGCGATCACCGGGATGCACTCCGGCGTCACCGCCCGGGAGTACTCGTTGAGCACCTCCAGGAACCGGCTCATGTGCGTCCCCTTCTGGTAGTGGGGGAGGGAGACGTACATGTTGATCGAGGCGACCGTCGTCTGCTCGCCCCCGTCGGGAGTCCTCAGGCAGATCGGGTACGTCACGTCCTTGACCCCCACCCTGTCGATCGGGATCTGCCGCGTGTCCCGGCTCCCTTGCACATCCGGCATCGCGTCGGGCTTCCCCTTCACCGGGCGGGCGGCGATCGCGGCGGGCGTGGCGGGCGGCGGGGTAGGTTTCATGTGGTTGTCTTCGTGCGGCCTTGCTGAACGGATTCGCCCCCACCCGCCGACTCGGCTGCCTGCACCGGCCTCCCCGCGGCCTGTTGTCGATCGTAGGCGCAGCCGCCGCGCCCACCGCACCACCCCCATCCAGATGCCGACGAACCGGTCGGCATCACGTGGTGGCCGCGGACACACGACTCTCGGTCATCGACGCGGCCCAACTCAGCCCGATCGGGATGCCCACAAAGGCGCCGGCGATCCAGTCCAGCGGCAGCGGCCGCGCCAGTGGGAGCAGGTGCCCGGAATAGGTCGCCTTCACGATCGCCATGTCGCCGCCGTGCAGAAGCACCGCCGCCGCGGGGCTGGCCGCGGCGAAGGCCGCCAGCGCCACGAAGAACAGCACCGCCGGCGTGCGGTGCGAGCCCAGCCGGCCGAAGAACGAGCCGAAGACCGCGGCCGCGACCGCCGCGGCGTACGTCTGGCCTTTGAGCGTCTCCTGGGCGACAAGCCATGCAGCGATGCCCGCGACGACGATCGCGACCGTGAACCCCAGGAGGACCGGCGGGCCGTCCTCATCGTCATGCGGGCGGGCCTTCTCCCCCGATGGGCGGGCCACCTTCGCCAGCAGCGAAGCCAAGCCGATCGCCAGCACCCCTAGGATCGCCCCCTCCAGCGACAGCGTCCACATCGTCGAGGCCGATTGCGTGCGCCGGATAATCTGGTCCACGGTCCCCGTGCCCCACGCGGCCCAGGTAAGTACCAGCCCGGCGGAGAACAGACCCAGCCGAAGACTGACCATCCGCGCACCCAGGAAGCCCATTACCGCCGCCAGGGCCAGGGCCCCAAGACCGGCGATCAAGCCGCGCACCGGAGACTCGCTCAGCAGCAGCGTTGTGCCGCCCGATCCGTCCGGCGCTCGCAGCGAGTAGGTCAGCCACCCCGCCGGCGGGCCGACCACGAACAGCGATGTCAGCGGGATCCCCCAGCGGATGGCGGCTTTGAGCATGCGAGGATGATCCCCTGCTCGGACGTGCGAAGCAAACAGGCTCGTGCTCGCGCCCACGATATTGCCCGGCCTCGACTTGCACGACCGGATCGCCGGCGCGGTAGCATCGAGGGCCCCTGGGTTCCGGGGGCGGGGGGTGGGGGGCGGGGGGGCGCCGGGGGATCGCAGGAGACCAGCATGGACGCACAGGGCCGCGCAAGATCGGGCGAGGGGAAGGTTCGGTCGCCGGTGACCCTGGACGACCTCGTCGCCGACCTGATCTGGCCGCGCCTGCTCAGGTCGGGCGCGCTCGCGTTGCACCCCGGCCGGCTCGGCATCGCCTTCTTCCTGCTGATCGGTGTGGGCCTGGTGGTGATGGTTCTGGCCCAGATCGAGATCTGGCTCGGATTCAGCGGCGGACCCACCGAGCAGGCCGACTTCTCGATGCGCTGGACGCAGCTTCTTCCGGCCAACTGGCCCGTCCACCCGGCCGGCGCGGCCGGAAGGCTCATCGATGCGTTCACCGCCCTGCCCCTGGCGGCGATTCTCGCTCACCCGCTCGTGGCCTCGCTTGGGACGCTCGCGGCGGTGCTCCTGTGGAGTATCGCGGGAGGCGCTATCTGCCGCGGGGCGGCCATGGAGCTCGCGACCGGCGAGGGAATAACCTGGCCGCAGGCGCTGGGGTTCGCGGCGGCGAGGTGGCGGTCGTTTGCCGGGGCGATGATCGGGCCGGTGCTGCTGGTGTGGGGCGTCGCGCTGGTCCTGGCCATCGGCGGTCTTGTGCTGCTGCGGCTCCCGGGCCTGAATCTCATCGGGGCGCTGCTCTATGGGCTATTCCTTCTGGGCGGTTTGGTCGCGGCACTGGTGATGGTCGCGTACCTGCTGGGGCACTGGATGCTCGTCCCCGCGGTGGCATGCGAGGGCACCGATGCCATCGACGCGGTGCAGCGGGCGTACGCCTACGTCTTCGGGCGGCCAGCCAGGCTGGTGGCGTACCTGGCGACGCTGGCCGCCCAGGCGATCGTCGTGGGCTGGGTGGTCTGGATGCTCTCGAGCGCCATCGTGGGCTTCACTGTGCGGACCGGCGGCGCCTGGGCCGGCGACAACGGTCGGATCATGCTCGAGCAGGGCACCGTCGGGGCGGTTGGGGGCGACGCGGGCGCGGTCATGGCCGGCGCCCACCCGGAGGCGACGACACTCGACCGCTCACGCACGTCCGCATGGGGCGAGTTCCTGGTGAAGATGTGGACGCTCGTGCCGGTCCTGTTGGTATGGTCGTTCCTGGTCAGCTTCGCCTTCTGCGGATCCACGCAGCTGTACTTGGCGATGCGACGCGTTGTCGACGGGCAGGAGATGACCGAGCTCTGGATGCCGCCGCGGGCGAAGGAGGAGGTGGCCCCGCTCCCCGAGCCGAGCCGGTCCGGAGCGTCGAAGGACCATGCTCCGGACGAGATCCCCGATGTCGAGTGACCCGGAGAGCCACGACGGGCGCGTCACGGCGGACCGCGGCCGCGCGGGCATCCGTCTCGCGGGCGCGCTGGCGGAGCTGGGCATCACCGCTCTTGAGCTCGTCGAACCCGGGCGTCCTGTACGCCTTCTCGCCGCCAGGGACACCGACCTTCCCGGCGTGGTCTCACGAGCTTCCGCCGGCTGTGTCCTGCGATCTCCCGATCGGCGAGTGAGCGTCCATTTCGATCGAGGCGGCTTTCTCTGGAGGGCGGCCGACGGAGCATTGGCGGATGAGCTGAGGCGTCGGCTGTCGCAGTGACCAACGGCGCACCGCGCCGGATAAGCAATAAAAAACCGGCCTTGCGGCCGGTCTCTGCAACAACCGTTGTTGTGAAGAAGGTTGGTTATTTGCGCGACCGACGCACGGCGACCAAGCCGGCCAGTGCCAGCAGGGAGATGGCGCCCGGAGCCGGGATGATCTCGTACGCGCTGGTGACGCCCGCAGTGTCGCCCGCCGTAAGCACGAAGCGCCATTCGGAGCTCATGTTCGCGGCCAAGCCGATCGGGATGTAGAGCGGATGCCCGGCGGACTGCTGGTCCCCGCTTGCGGAGCCGCCCGGGAGTGCAGTGGCGACGGGGCCGGCGAGCAGGCTGGCGAACTGGCTGCCGCCGGGAGCCTGACCGTTGTACGCGGTGTAGAACGAGCCGCCGCCGGGCGCAGCCCCGGTGAACTGGGCGCCCACTTCGCCGCCGGTGTCGGTGAGCGAGACGCCCGCGCTGGCCCGGGCCGCGTCGAAGATATTGGGAACAAGGGCGAACAGAGCGCTGTTCACCTGCCACGTCGTGTTGGAGGCGCCCGCGACCACCGTGATGTTCAGGCTGATCAGGTTAGGAAGCACGGCTCCCTGCGGACGGATGATCGAGCCCAGTCCCGAAATCGTCGCGCCGTTGGCGAACGTCACCGGCGATGGGAGGAAATACAACACCATCCCGTTCGGGCCGGGGGTGGTGTCCGACAGGGGCACGGTCAGCGTCTGGCTGCCGCTCGCGTTGGTTGCGGTCACCGTGATGAACGGATCGGAAATCACGCCGGCCGAGGCACCGGACGCGAGCGCCACGACGGCGATCGCGGCCAAGGCCGAGCAACCCAAGGACGTCCCGGTCCTTGCCGCAAGAGACTCTGTTCTCGAGGGTCCACTCATTTTGAACATCCCTTTCCAGCCGCCTACATGGGAGCGGTGGCACAGCGAGCACGAGGTTACCGGCGACGACGGGAGACGATGAGACCGGCCAGGCCCAGCAGGCTCAGGGCGCCAGGGGCGGGAATCGCTTCGACATGGAACACGCTGGTTCCACCCGCCACGTCGAACGGCGTGAGCGTGAAGTGGAACTGCGAGCTGATATCGGTGATCGGCGGACCGATCGGCACCATCCCAACGAGCGGGAAGTTCTGGCTCGCCGTCGCGGTGTCCCCCGGGATCGGGCTGAAAGCCCCGAGCGGCAGCAGGTTGACGAACGTGGTGCCGGCGTTGAGGAACCCGTTGTAGAACGACGAATAGGTCGAGCCGCCGATGGGCGCCAGCGTCACGCCGTCGCCCGTCAGGTCCGTCGCGTTCACCGACGCCGACGAACGGCCCTGGGCGCTCGCGATCGTCGCAAAGCCCAGCAGGGCCGAGTTTATGGTGAACGTGGTGTTCATCACGCCCGCGGCCACGTTGAAGTTCAGAGTGACGTCCGGATCGCCGTCGCACGTCTCCCGGGCCGTATTCAGCGTCGCGATGACGGTTCCGTCAGAGGCCATCATGCTGATCGGGGCGACCAGGCTCCAGTCATAGAACCCGCGGATCGGGTCGAAATATTGCGGGTCGAAGTGATGGTCAAACTCCGCGAACCGGCCATCGGGCGTCTGAGCCCGGATGTGGAACACGATGTCTGAAATATCCGCGCTGGCAATCCCGCCGACCGCGAGGCTCACAAATCCTGCCGCCAGCAGCGACGCCGAAAACTTCCGGGGAACGACCATGTTTCTCCTCCAGGTTGCAGATCGGATCGAACAATCTCTCTCGAAATCTCTGCTCAAACTCGGTGTCCCTTCACGCGGACGCCGCGCCGGCCTGTTCCGCATACCCCGGGGGGCTCCGGACAGATGGCGCATCTCTCTGATTCGTTATCCTGCCAGAAAACGGAAGTTTGTCAACCCTTTTCTGCGAGATTGCGCAAGGAATCTACCTATACACAAACCAAACAACCAGTCTTTGCGTTCGCGCAACTCCCTAGATTCTTCAAGGCTTGCGCCTCTCCAAGCTCTCTATTTTCACTTTCTGGTCCCCTTTTGCTTTTGATATTGCGGGCCGGAGTAGATCGAGGTTATCATCCGGCTCGTGGAGCGGATTCCGGTCGTCTGAGCCACCAAGGTTGTGGAGCTGCGTTTTGCTTAATCCGTATGTCTGTACCTGTCTTGTCGGGCTGTGTTGTAGCTCGTCCCTGACTCCCGCATATGGAGGTGGCGAGCGTGCCGGGGCCGGCGGTTTGGGGGGGGTATTCTTTGGCCCGGTGGACGGCCCCGACGTGATCGGTGGCTACGAGTCCGACCACCTGATCGTCCGACTGTCCGCTGGATCGGTGCCGGCCAACCTCGCCAGCGGCCGGGTGACCATCCGTTCACTCACCGCTCCCTCGCCCGCCAGGGAGGCCGTCGTTGCCGAGATGTTGAGCCGCTTGAACGCCCAGCGCCTCTCCCCAACCTTCGCGGGCGTCGCTCCCGGTGCGACCCAGTGCCGGCTGGACCGATACTTCACCGTTGTCGTGCCGCGCGGGACCGACGTCAAGCTCCTCGCGGCCGATCTTCTCTCCGCAGTCGCAGAGATCGAGACCGCCGAGCTCGACGGGATCGGCGGCGTCCTGAGAGTGCCGCCTACCGACCCGCTGTTCCCCTCCCAGTACAGCCTCCTCAACACGGGCCAGACCATCGAGGGACAGACCGGCACGCCCGGCGCGGATATCCACGCGCTGGGGGCCTGGGAACTCTCGACTGGTGATCCACACCTCGTCCTCGCGATCGTCGACACCGGCGTCAGCCAGAGCCACCCCGATCTCGTGGGAAGGCTCGTGCCGGGGATCAATTTCAGCGGCGGAAGCCAGTCCAACACCGACGACAGCTGGTACCAGTCCCACGGCACCGCCTGCGCGGGCGTCGCCGGCGCCACCACCAACAACGCCATAGGCATCGCCGGGATCTGCTGGCGAGCCTCGATCATGCCGGTGCGGGTCGCCAACATCTACGGTTTCGGTGACGAGAGCCAGTGCGCGATGGGACTCATCTGGGCGGCCGACCACGGCGCCAAGGTCGCCTCAGTGAGCCTGGGCTACCCCACGGGTCCGATTTTCTTCGCCGCCGCCATCGAGTACGCCCGCTACCGGGACATGCTCGTCGTCGCCTCGAGCGGCAACTCCCCGGGGCAGGAGGTCTTTTTCCCCGCACGCTTCCCGAGTGTGATGGCCGTCGGCGCCACCGACAACCGCGATCAGCTTGCGGACTTCACCACCACCGGACCGGAGATGTCCGTCGTCGCCCCCGGCGTGAACATCCTGACGACCTGGGACACCACCGCGCAGCCGAACACCTATGTCTATGAGACCGGCACCTCGATGGCCTGCCCGATCGTTTCCGGCCTTGCGTGTCTGATCCGCTCCGCGAACGCCGGCCTCTCCGCCGACCAGGTCCGCCTGGCCATCGAGCTCTCCGCACACGACCTTGGCGTTCCGGGATGGGATCCGCAGTTCGGCCACGGTCGTGTCGACGCCCTGGCCGCGCTGGAGTTCGCGACCGGGTCGGCGCCGCGCTGCCTGGGGGATTGGAATCACGACGGCGTTGTGGACAGCCGCGATGCCTTTCAGTTCGTCAACGACTATTTCGAGGGCGACGCCGATTTCGACGGCAACGGCGTGACCAACAGCCTCGACTTTTTCGGCTTCATGATCAGCTACTTCCAGGGATGCTGAACGCACTCCACCTCGCCGCGACGCCCGCGGTCCGGCCCCCTCACCCCTCGAGCGCCGCGCGACCCATGGGCATCTCGAACCGGGCCGCCGGATCGCCCGTGCGGCAATACCCCCGGCCGCCCATCCGCCCGATCGCACGCAGCGCCGCCGCGTCCACGTGCCACCGCGCGTCCACCACGCCGTCGCGGATGTGCACCTGCACCACCTCGCCGATGACGATGTTCCCGCCCCCCGGCACGCCCGGGTTCAGCCGCAGGACCCGCAACGTGCGGCACTCGAAGCTGACCGGCGACTCCGCCACTCTCGGCGGGCGCACCCTCACGCTCGGCGCCGGCGTCAGGCCGCTGAGGTCAAACTCGCTCTCCCCGTACGGCAGCGGCTCGGCGCACGCCGCCATCCGCCGCTCATACTCTTCCACCGCCACGTTCACGACGAACTCGCCCACCCCCCCCTCGCCCGGCGGCAGGGCGTTGCGGAGCGTGTCCTTCTCCCCGCCGTCGGGCTTGTTGGCGGGGCAGAAGAGCAGCGTCATCGGCGCCGAGCTCACGCCGTTGAAGAACGAGAACGGCGCCAGGTTGAGCGCCCCGGCGGGAGAGCACGACGACACCAGCGCGATCGGGCGCGGCACGATCGCGCCGATGAGCAGCTTGTACCGGTCCGGCTGGGAGAGCTGCGCTGGGTCCACTTGCATCCGCAACCGTAGGTGGCGCCACGCGCCGCACCGGCCGTGCCGGGCATCACGCCCGCCCCTTCCCCTACCATCACGCATGCCCGGCGAATCGGCGCAACTTACGTGGTCATTGCTGCTGGCCCACTTCACCTCCCTCGCCCGCGCATCGATGGCGCTCCCCAGAGACGCCGCAGGCGACCGCTGGCGGGCCGCGGTGCCGCCGATGGTCGGCCTGCAGGCCGTCACCTTCGCGCTGGGCGACCTGGACCGCCTCTCCGACGCCGCCGAGCGGCCCCTGGCGCTTGACAAGGCCGACATGCTCATCCAGCGCCACGCCGGCGAGCTCGCCGCCCTCTGGGACGGCCAACCCCTGAACCGCGAGTTGGCCCTCCTGATCGACGACGCCCGCCGGGCGCTCGCCGCCGCCGGCGAGGGCGGCCTCGAATGGCGCGTCGCCGCCGAGCGCGTCGTCGCCGATCACCCCGCCGATCTCACGGCAAGCCTCGTCGACACCGGCTTCGACGGCGACCTGTACCTTCCTGCGCCCGGGATCACGCTCTTCCGCGGCTGCCCCGGCGCGTTTGTCGGTCTCCCCCGCGGCCGTTTACCCGGCCCCGAGATCATCTCGACGATCGACGAGTTCCTTCCGGGCCTGGGAGAGCCCCGCCGCGTCCCCTCCCTCCGCGTGCCCTATCGCCAGTTCGACTTCGCCCAGGGGCGGCCCGTTCGAGACTGTGTCGTCGACCAGCGCGAGGCGCTTGAGAATCCCCCCGGCGGCCAGCCCCTGCTGGTCGCCGCGATCCTCGCCGGCCGGCCGCAGCCCGTCGCCCTCCCGCCGAGAAGATCCGCCGAGCAGGCGCGCCTCCCGCTGGTCTGGAAGAGCGAGAACTGACGCCGCCGCTTTGGCGGACCAACCCGCTCCCGCACCTTCTTCTCATCGCGCCGCTCGCTTTTCACTCTCCCGGCTACCATCTTCCCCCCTGCGACACAGGGCCACAAGGAACAACCCACCATGCCAACGCGTCGCGCGAAGATCAGCGTCATCGGGGCGGGCAACATCGGCGGCGAGTGCGCCCGCTCCCTCGCCATGAAGCAGCTCGGTGACGTCGTCCTCCTGGACATCCCCGACAAGGAGGGCACCGCCAAGGGCAAGGCCCTCGATATCGCCTGCTGCGCGCCCATCGAGCGCTTCGACTGCACGCTCACCGGTACGGCCAACTACGCCGCCACCGCCGGCTCCGACGTCGTCATCATCACCGCCGGCGTCCCCCGCAAGCCCGGCCAGAGCCGCGACGACCTCGTCGCCATCAACACCGGCATCGTCAAGAGCGTCTGCGAGAACATCCGCAAGCACGCCCCCGAGTCGATCGTCATCGTCATCTCCAACCCGCTCGACGCCATGGTCTACGTCGCCTGGAAGGTCACCGGCTTCCCGACCAGGCGCATCGTCGGCCAGGCCGGCGCCCTCGACGTCGCCCGTTTCCGCGCCTTCCTCGCCATGGAGATCGGCTGTTCCGTCGAGGACATCTCCGCCCTCCTTCTCGGCGGGCACGGCGACGACATGGTCCCCCTCCCCCGTTTCACCTCCGTCCACGGCATCCCCATCAACTACCTCCTCTCGCAGGAGAAGATCACCGCCTGCGTCGAACGGGCCAAGGCCGGCGGCGGCGAGATCGTCAAGCTCATGGGCACCAGCGCCTGGTACGCCCCGTCCGCCGGATCCGTCCAGATGGCCGAGGCCATCATCCGCGACAAGAAGCGGATCATCCCCTGCGCCGCCTACTGCGAGGACGAGTTCGGCGTCGCCCCCGGCCAGAAGGGCAAGGGCCTGTTCGTGGGCGTCCCCTGCGTCCTGGGCGCCGGCGGCGTCGAGCGGGTCGTGAACCTCCCCCTCGAGGGCAGCGAAAAGAAACTCATGGACGAGTCCATCTCCCACGTCCGCGACCTCGTCGGCGTCGTGAAGAAGATGTTCCCGGAGTTCGCTTGAACAGGGGTTCCCACATGCGAGGCGTTCTCCTGGTCTTCCTGCCCCTCCTTTCGCTCATGGCCTGCGCCGCTCATCCACGCGCCTCCAGCGGCGAACCGCCCACCGCCGCAAGCGGTGATCGCGCCCCCGCCCCCCCCGTCGCCCAAGATTCAGGCAGCAGCCAACCTGCCGCTGTCGTCGCCGCGGGGCGCGCCGAGGCGACGCGCCTCCTCTCCGAGGCCGACGACCTGATGAAGGCGACCACCTTCGAAGCCGCGCGCGAAAAGTACCAACTCCTCCGCTCCTCCTACCAGCGTTACCTCGACGCGGACCAGCTCGCGCAGGTCGACAAGAACCTGGACGCCCTCCGTGTCCTGCTCAACCCCGACCCCGCTCCCCAGCCCGCCGCCGCCCTCCCCGGCCCGACCATCCCGCCTCTCACTGTTGACGACGAGGCCGAGGCCCTCGTCACGCTGCTCCAGGGCTCGTTCGCGACCGACTCGCAGACCGAGACCGACCCCGGCCTCAGCTGGAACGCCGCGCCCGTCACCATCGCCGACCTCCCCAACTCCCTCTACTACGAGGTCTCCCGTACCGACGACCCCGCCAACCCCTTCCGCCAAGGCATCCTCAGCCTCTACCGCTTCAAGCAGGAGCTCCGTCTCCGCCTCCTCGATTTCGCCTCGCCGACCATGGCCGACACCCTCGTGGGCCTCTGGGCCGCGCCCTCGGCCTTCCCGAAGCTCGGCGTCGAGCAGCTCCGCCCCACGCTCGATCTCATCCTCAAGCGTGATGCCTCCGGCGACGGCTACACCGGCAAGACCGCCCACCCCTTCCCCACCGTCCGCGCCGGCGCTGTCGAGATGACCTCCTCCATCCGCCTCACCGCCGACGGCCTCACCACCGACGACCGCGGCTACAACCACGAGGGCAAGCAGGTCTGGGCCCCGCACAACGAGCAGGGGGTCGTCTTCCATCACGTCGCCCCGCCGTACACCGCGCAGCTCAAGGAGGGCGGCCTCGCCCTCATCGACATCATCAAGGGCAACGCCGACGCCGGCGCTCTCCAGACCGGCGGCGAGCTCGCCATACAGATGTCCTACTGGACCGGCGAGGGGGTCCGCCTCGACTCCACCCGCGCCGCCAACCGTCCTCCTTTCCGCACGCGATACCCCTTCGCCGGGATGAAGGGCCTCGACGACGGCCTGGGCGGCATCGCCAAGGGCGGCCGCCGCCGGATCATCATCCCGCCGGCCCTGGCCTTCGGCGAGCAGGGCCGCGGCAACATCCCGCCCAACACCAGCCTCGTCTTCGACATCGAGTGCCTGTGGCTCCAGGCCCCGCCCGCCCTTCCGCCCGGCGCGCCTCCCGGCGCAGAGAGCCCGGCCGGCCCGCCCGCCCAGCCTCCCGGCGCCCCAGCGAAGCCGCCCTCCGGCGGCCATTGAGCCCTTCATGCAGCCGACGCACTACGACCTCCTGGGCATCAAGCCCGCGGCCACCGCGGAGGAGATCCGCCGCGCCTACCGCAAGCACGCCGCCAAGCTCCACCCCGACAAGAACCCCGCTCCCGACGCCCAGCAGAAGTTCGCCGCGCTCGCCGCGGCGTACGAGACCCTCTCCGACAAATCCCGCCGGCGCGCCTACGACGCATCGCTCGAGCGGGCGCGCCGCCCGAAGCGCGAGCCCGACGACGACGAGCCGATCGTCGGCAGCCCCGCCCACTACACCTGGATGAACATCGCCACCGAGTCCAGCGACCCCGCCAGCCCCGCGCGCGGGCGCAACGGGCGCGCCGCCGCCCCGCGCAAGAACCAGGCGCGCACGACCGAGCTCGACGAGATGTACGACGCGTTCTTCGGCTCGGCCCGGCCCGCGCCCCGTCCCGGAAAATCGCCCCGCGCCCCCTCCTCCGGTTGACATCGCCCCGTCGATCGGCAACAGTGTTCTCTCTCTCCGCCCACGCTGCCCACGTCGACGGTTCCGGCCCACGATTGGCTTGCCCCACGCGAGGTCACGGTCGTGCTGAAGCAGCAACACCAGCTGTTCGTCGCTCTGCTTGTCGTCGTGGATGGTCTCGTCGTCGTGCTCGCCTCGCTGGCCGCGTGGTTCGTGCGCCTCACCGTCATCACGCACTTCCCCATTACACGGTGGGAAGATCCCCCGAAACAGTCGCTGATCCTCTACACGGTCCCCATCGTGCTGCTGGCGCTGCGATGGTCGGGCCTGTACCGTCCCCGTCGCGACCGCTCGCTGGTCAGCGAAACCTATCAGGTCTTCAAGGCCTCCCTCGGCGCGATGCTCGCGCTGCTGGCCGTGCTCTACGCGTTCGACTCCTCGCTCTTCCGGCGTGACTTCCCGCCCACCCACCGTTTCGGGGTGCTCGTCGATGCCGGGCGCGTCCAGCTCCTGTCGCTCGCCGTCATCCTCCCCTGCATGCTCGCGCTCCACCGCGCCGCCTTCCGCACGACCCTCCGTGCCCTGCGCCGGCGCGGGTGGAACCAGCGCCACGTCGCCGTCATCGGCGTCGGTCGCCTGGGGCAGATCGTGGCCCGCACGCTCGGGCGCAACTCCTGGACCGGCATCCGCATCGCCTACTTCGTCTCCCACCAGGACCGCACGCGGCGGACCCGCTGCCTCGAGCGGCCGGTGCTGGGCGGCCTGGAGGACCTCGAGCGGATCATGACCGAGCACAAGCCCGACGCCGTCTACGTCGCCCTCCCCGGCGCGCGCTCCAACCTCCTCTCCCCGGTGCTGGCCCGCCTCGGAAAGTTCGCCGTCGATGTCCGCGTCGTCCCCGATATCTCGCCGCGCTACCTCCCGCAGAACATGACCGTCAACGCCCTGGACGGCATGCCCATCCTCTCTTACCGCGAGTGCCCCACCAGCGGCCTGGGCGGCCTCACCAAGCGCATCCTCGACGTCCTCGTCGCCTCCCTCGCCGTCGTCCTCTTCTCGCCCGTCATGCTCCTGTGCGCGCTCTGCGTGCGCCTGGGCGGCGGCGGCGGGCCGGTGATCTTCCGCCAGCGCCGGGTCTCCCTCGGCGGCGAGGTCTTCAACATCTTCAAGTTCCGCACCATGTACCACGTGGAGGACGAGGCCGCGCCGCCCACGCTTGCCGCGGTCCCCGCGCTCGCCGCTGCCGCGCCGCACGTCTCCTCCAACGGCTGGACCCAGCGCAACGATCCCCGCATCACCCGCGTCGGGCGCTGGCTCCGCTGCGCCAGCCTGGATGAGCTCCCCCAGCTCTTCAACGTCCTCATGGGGCACATGTCGCTGGTGGGGCCGCGGCCGGAGCGCCCCGAGCTCATCGAGCGCTTCCGCGAAGACTGGCGCGGCTACATGCTCCGCCAGCACGTCAAGGCGGGCATCACCGGCTGGGCCCAGGTCAACGGCCATCGCGGCCAGACCTCCCTCCGCAAGCGCCTGCAGTACGACCTCTTCTACGTCCGGCATTGGTCCCTGGGGTTTGATCTGAAGATCCTGTGGCTGACGTTGTTCCGGGGGTTTGTGCATAAGAATGCCCATTGAGGCCAGCGAAGAAGTGATCGGAAGAAGTGAGCAGTAAGCAGTGAGCAGTGAGCAGAAGAAAAGGCGGGGAAATCGAGCGCAAGTTGTTGCTGGGTAATGAGTTGATGGGTGCGGAGGGGTGCTGGACTTTTCGCGAGAGTTTTTGAGTGTTTTGGAGAGTTTTGGAGTGTTTTTGAGATTTGTGTGAGTGTTTTGGAGAGTTTTCGAGAAAAACGGGCCTGGATTTTTGCGTAAGTGGTTGTTGTTGAGGGAGTTGCGCTGATTCGGGGGGTCGGCGGGGCCAAACGCGCGGGTGGCCGGAAGAAGTGAGCAGTAAGCAGTGAGCAGTGAGCAGAAGAGGGGAGGGGGCGATCTGCGGCCCCCCGTCTCCCAGTCCCCACCGCCCCCAGTCCGCCGCGGTTTCGCGGGGATCGGGCGACTTCGACCCCACTTCGGGCGACTTTGACCCGACTTCCTTCGACTTCCGTCGACTTTCGTTGACTTTTTGCGACTTTTTGCGACTTTTTTTCGAGGGTTTTTTCGTTGTAAGTGCTTTCTGGATAAGCATTTGACTTCGGTTTGTGCCCGCCAAGATGCGCGCAACAGCTGAAGTGCTCTCGCCGGGCAGGAAGCGGCGGAAAAAGTGAGCAGTAAGCAGTAAGCAGTGAGCAGTGAGCAGAAGAGGGGAGGGGAGAGGGGGAGCCCAGGGCCCAGGGCCCAAGGCCCAAGGCCTTCCCGCATAGCGCGCAGCGCCGGCCCGCGTGCGGAGTGGCGCACGCGGGGCCGGCGACCGATCACAATCCTGAGGTGACCCCCGTCCCCGCATTCTTCCGCCCCCCTGGGGCCCAAGGCCCAAGGCCTGTCCCCTAACAGTTTAATCGGCCGCGGTGGGGCTGCAAGAGAATCTGTGCCTATTACCCCGATTTGGCGCGCAGTCGGACATGCCCATGGGGCACCCGAGACGATGAAAAAACGGGTCGTGGCGTTACCCTTGGGGAGCGGGTGCTCGCCGAGGGCGGAGGCCGAACCATTCCTGTGGTGCGGATGAGCCCGCCGCGCAGTCTGGCCCGGACACCGCCACGAACCCGAGAATGTCGCGCCCGTGCACAACGGGCAGCACGCAGAACAGATTGTACCGTCACGCGGTGTCTTCCTTGGCGAGCGTCCGAGCAACAAGGAGGCCCGGTAATGGAGACCAGGTACAGGTGCTGCGCCGCGGTGGACATCCACCTGCGGACCTTCCAGGTGTGCGTCCGACGCGTCGGTGCTGACGACGTGGTGCAGGAGCTCCTCCGCGAGTTCGGCACGACCACGCGGGCGATCCTGGAGTTGGCGGATTGGCTGGAGGACCAGGGCGTGCAGATGGTGGCGATGGAGTCCACGGGCGTGTACTGGAAGCCGCTGTGGAACCTCCTGGAAGGCCGGGTGGCGCAGATGCTGATCAACGCCAGGCACTTCCGCAACGTGCCGGGACGCAAGACCGACGTCAGCGACAGCCAGTGGCTGGCGGACCTGCTGCAGCACGGGCTGCTCAGGCCCAGCTTCGTGCCGGCGCGCGCCCAGCGGCAGCTGCGGGACCTGACGCGGCAGCGTCGGCTGCTGGTCGAGGAGAGGGTCCGGGTGGTCAACCGGATCCTCAAGACGCTGGAGGACGCCAACATCAAGCTGGCCAGCGTCGCCTCCGACGCTCTGGGCGTCTCCGGGCGGGCCATGATCCGCTCGCTGATCGCCGGGGAGCAGGACCCGATCGTGCTGGCGGAGCTGGCGCGGCAACGGCTGCGTTCCAAGATCCCGCAGCTGCGCGAGGCGCTGCTGGGCAGGGTGAACGAGCACCACCGCTTCATGCTGCAGATGGCGATGGAGCACCTGACGCACCTGGAGCAGCACATCGCCACGTTCGAGGCCCGCATCGATGCGCAGACCGCCAGGGACGCCGAGGCCATCGCCCGTCTGTCGGAGATCCCGGGGATCGATCGGCGCGTCGCGCAGGTGCTCATCGCCGAGATCGGCACCGACATGGGCCGGTTCCCCAGCGCCGCCCACCTGTGCTCGTGGGCCAAGCTCTGCCCGGGGACGCACCAGAGCGGGGGCCGACGCCGCAACGTCCACATCGGCCACGGCAACAGATGGCTCCGGGCCACGCTCGTTCAGGCCGCGTGGGCCGCCAGCCATGCCAAGGGGAGCTACCTGGGCTCCCAGCTCCGCCGGCTGCGGGCCCGGCGCGGCCAGAAGCGTGCGCTGGTCGCCGTCGCGCATTCCCTCCTGGTGATCATCTACCACATGCTCAAGAACGGCTCGCGCTACCGGGACCTCGGCGCCGAACACCTCGACCGGCTGGAACCCGACCGTCTCACCCGATCCCTCGTCAAACGCCTGCAGAAGCTCGGCCACGACGTGACTCTGACTCCGCACCCCGCGGCCGCGTAGCCATTCGCGAGTCCTTTTTCAGAACAGGATGGGCCCTCCCGGGAATGTGGGATGTCGGATTTGGAATTTGGAATATCGGATTTGAGCCATCCAGCTCTCCCCGTCCCCCCGTCTCCCCGTCCCCCCGTCCCCTGTTGACTCTCTACGGGCTGCCGCTAACCTTCCTCTTCCGTTTTCCCCAACCTTGTCGGGCGCCACGCGGCGTCCCGACCCGCCCCGCCCGGTAGGCGGCGAACCAGTCCCGCCAGGGCCCACCTTCGCCCCGCGCTCTCCGGAGCCCCCCATGCGCCGCCAGACCTACTTCGCCACTCCCCAGACCGTGCCCCCCAAGACCTGGATGCTCGTTGACGCCAAGGAGCAGGCCCTGGGCCGCCTCGCCGTCGAGGTCGCCAATGTCCTCATGGGCAAGCACCGCCCCACCTACACCCCGCACGTCGATTGCGGCGATTTCGTCATCGTCATCAACGCCTCCGAGGTCGGCCTCAGCGGCAAAAAAGCGGAGCAGAAGCTCAAACTCCGCTACACGCGCCACGCCGGCGGCCTGCACGCGGAAACGTACGGCTCGGTCCGTGATCGCCGCCCCGAGAAGCTCATCGAGGACGCTGTGCGGCGCATGATCCCCAAGAACCGCCTCGGGCGCCACATGCTCACCAAGCTCAAGGTCTACCCCGGCGCCGAGCACCCCCACCAGTCCCAGCAGCCCGTTCCGATGGCGATCTGACCCCCTTCCGATCCGAGCCCTTCAGCGAGCCCCCCATGCCAAGCGACTCCAACGCCACGCCCCGCGTCTCCAACCCCGCCTTCGCTCCCGCCGCCACGGCCGATGCCGGCGCCGCACCCGCGGCCCCCGCCGCGGCGCCGCGCCCGATCCGCAAACGCGGCGAGCTCAAGAGCGGCTGGTACTGGGGCACCGGGCGCCGCAAGACCGCCGTCGCCCGCGTCCGCCTCCGCCCGGCCGCCACCGAGGGCCAGGGAATCGTGAAAGTGCAAATTGGCGCCGACAAGTTCAAAACCATCGAACAATACTTCGCCGAGGAGCGCGACCGCAACGACTGCTACGCCCCCCTCAAGGCCACCAACACCTTCGGCAAGCTGGACGTCATCGTCCGCCTCAACGGCGGCGGCTACATGGGCCAGGCCGGCGCCGTCCTGCTGGGCGTCACCCGGGCGCTGCGCGAGTACGACCCCAGCCTCGAGGACATCTTCCGCGGCAACGGGATGCTCACCCGCGACTCGCGCGACGTCGAGCGCAAGAAGTACGGCCAGGCCGGCGCCCGCCGCCGCTTCCAGTTCTCCAAGCGCTAAGCCCACCGCGATTTCCGATCTCACCCGCGACCCGGCCCCGGCCGGGTCGCTTTCTTTTCGCCCGCCCCACCTGGCAACAATCACCCGCCCATGAGCGCCCCCAAGCGGAAACGTCGCCGCCTTCTGCTGCGGGTGCTGCTCGCCGTCGTCTTCACGGGCTTGGTCCTTCTGCTGGTGTGCGCGGTGGTCGTGTACCGGCTCACCTCCGCCGCGCCGGCGTGGTGGTCGCCGGTGGATGCCGCGGCCCCCGAGACCGTCCAGGCCGCGCGGGCCATCGAGAACGACGTCACGACGCTCACCCACACGGTCCGCGGCAACTCCGCAGAACCGGCCGACACCTGGTCGCTCACCATCCCCGAGGACAAGGCCAACGCCTGGCTCGCCACCCGCCTCGGCGCGTGGATGGAGAATCAGTCCGCCGACTTCACCTGGCCGCGGGCCGTCTCGCCGCCGCAGATCCAGATCCGCGCCGGGAAGCTCAACCTCGGTCTCGCCGTCCGCGGCAACCGGGGCGTGCTGTGGACCACGCTGACGCCCGAGTTCCGTCCCGACGGGTCGCTTTGGGTCACCGCCGGCTCCTTCTCGCTCGGTAGGCTGGGCGTCCCGGCCTCGTGGGCCCTCGCCGAGGGCTCGAGGCTGATCGCCGACAAGTCCAAGCCCGGCGCCACGCGGGCGATCGAGGCCCTGCAGGGGAAGCGGGCGCTTGTCGAGCACCCAGTTGTCACGCTCTCCGACGGCCGGCGCGTGCGGCTCGTGGGCTTCCGGGTCATCGATGGCGCCCTGGACTTCACCTGCCGCACCGAGCCCCCCAGGCACTGACGTTCCTACCCTTCCGCGGCATGCGCCACGACGAAGACATCCCCGTCGAGCCCTCCGCCAGAGAGCGGGCCAGGAAGGCCATCCGCAAAGCCCCGTCCTGCGGCGACGTCGTCAACCGTCCCTGCTGCGGCGGGCGCGACCTGGGCCCCATCGATGAAGACGAGGGCCCCTCGCAGGCGGACGTCGAGAGGTTCGGCGACGTGACCACTAAGTGCCCCGAGTGCGGCACCGAGCTCTACGACGAGGCCGCGGTCTGCTGGAAATGCGGGCACGCGATCGGGGATCCGGCATTCAAGCCGATGTCCAGATGGACGATCGTGGCCATCGGCCTGGTCGTCCTGGCGGCAATCGGCCTGATCCTGACCCTCTGAGCTTCTCGCGAGCCAGTAGCCGCGCCGGACAGGCCGCTCCGTGCGCCTATCCTTCGTTCCCCTGCATCCGAGCAGGCAAGCCACCATCTCGAGCCCCCGCTTCCGACCTTCCCGCCGCGAGGCCCGCCTTGCCGAGTGCCGCGATGTCAACCCCCCCCTCCCCGACCCCCCCTTCCCCGAGCGCCCTCTCCTCGACCAGCCAGGTGTTCCTCGAAGGAGTCCAGAAACGCGTCGATGCCGCCGGGGTCTTCGGGCCGACCGAGCTCCGCGCCGGGCTGCTTGTCTGCAACGCCAAGGGCTGTGCCGAGCCGGCCCAGTACCGGCTGGTGGTCGATCAGGGCGGCCTCTGGGTCGCCCTCACGACGCCCGACCGCTGGCTCTCGGAATCCATCGAGGCCGACCTCATGCACACGGGCGACAAGATCGAGGAGCTCATCGAAGAGGAGCTCGTCGACCAGGACTACGAGCGCGGCTCACTGACATGCCAGCACTTCCGCAGCGACGACCTCCTCTTCACTTTTCGCTCGCCGCTCCCCATCGCCGTCAGTGCCGCCGGCGACATCATCGCCTCACCCGAAGACATCCTCGACGCGGCCCGCTGCCTGCTTGCCTACGAAGCGTGCTTCCGGCGGCTGGGCGACATGGAGGAGACCAAAGAATGACCGACCGCCGGCACGACAGATTGAAGAGCGAGTGATTCGCCCAACGAAGACCAGGGTGGGAGACATGATCGGGGCCGCGCAACAGTTCGAACCGACCACATTGCCCGGATCGGCCAGGGCCCGCGCCCGCAGGTGCGCGCCCCGCGCTCTGTCCCTCCATCAGCCTCTCCAGGGAGCCCGTCCATGCGCGTCCTGATGCTCGGGTGGGAGTTCCCCCCCTTCATCTCCGGCGGCCTGGGCACGGCCTGCTACGGCCTCACCAAGGCCCTTGACCGCATGGGTCACGAGGTCGTCTTCATCCTGCCCAAGGCCGTCGACCGCTCCCGCTCCACGCATATCAAGGTCCTCGGACCCGAGCAGATCTCCCGCTCCCGCGTGAAGTCGGTCGCCGGCATGGGCGGCCTGGGGCCGCCCGTCTCCTGGCTCCGCCCGGTCATCCGCGCCGACGGCAGCGCCTCCCGCGGCCACGGCGAGGCCATGGGCGAACTTGCCCCGGTCGCAGGGACGCCGCTCGGGCTCTTCTCCTCCTACACGATCGAGGGGTTCGAGCACACCACGTTCCGCGGCGTGCCCGCCTCGTTCGCGAGCCCATACCCCGCGTTCGCCTCGCGCACGGCCTCGGCAGGCTCGGGCACCTCCGAGAGTGGCGGCGCCGGCGGCCCCGGCGCTGCTCCCGGCGCGGGCTCCCACCGCGCCGAGCTCGCCGAAGCCGCGGAGCTGGGGATGGACGCCGGCGGCGGTGGCGGCCCGGCCGGGTACGAGGGGGACATGCTCATCAACGCCGAGCGCTACGCCCGGCTGGTCGTGGCCCTCGCCCGAACGGAGAAGTACGACGTCATCCACGCGCACGATTGGATGACCTTCCCCGCCGGCCAATACCTGGCGCAGATCAGCGGCCGGCCGCTGGTCGTCCACGTGCACTCCACCGAGTTTGACCGCGCCGGCGAGGGAGCCAACCAGCGCGTCTACGACATCGAGCGCCGCGGCATGCACGCCGCGCTGCGCGTGGTGGCCGTCTCCAACCTCACCAGCTCCATCTGCCAGCGGCGCTACGGGGTTGATATCTCCAAGATCGACGTCGTGTGGAACGGCATCGACGCCGATACCGAGCAGCCGCCCGCCGGCGCGGCGATCGCCTCGCGCGACCGCATCGTCCTGTTCCTCGGGCGCATCACGATGCAGAAGGGGCCGGAGTACTTCGTCCGCGCCGCCAAGCGCGTGCTGGAGAAGATCGACAACGTCAAGTTCGTCATGGCCGGCTCGGGCGACATGTGGACCCGCACCATCGAGGAGGCCGCGGCCCTGGGCATCGGCCACAAGTTCACATGGCCGGGCTTCCTGCGAGGCGCGGATGTGGACCGTGCCTTCCAGATGGCCGACTGCTACGTCATGCCCAGCGTCTCCGAGCCCTTCGGCATCGCGCCGCTGGAGGCGATGCGCAACGACGTGCCCGTGATCATCTCCAAGCAGTCGGGGGTGAGCGAGGCCCTCACCCACGCGCTGAAGGTGGACTTCTGGGACATCGACGAGATGGCCAACATGATCGTCGCGGTCCTCCGCCACCCACCGCTGGGAGAGACCCTCCGCGAGCACGGGGCCTTCGAGCTGCGCAAGCTCACCTGGGACGGCGCGGCCAGCAAGTGCGTGAAGGCCTACGAGAAGGCGATCGCGGCCCAGGGGCGGGCGGTGGCGGTCAGGCGATAGCATTGTCTATGTCTTCGGCCGAGAAGGGTAAGAGCGAGGCAGCCAAAACATCCGATCTGCAGCGATTTCTTCTTCTCAACGCTGCCTGTTGCCTGCGGTGCAGCTACGACCTGCACGGGTTGGGGACGAGCGGTGCCAGCCGTTGCCCTGAGTGTGGTGCGGAACTGACGGCCCCGCTTCTGCAAGATGCGCAGGATTCCGAAGACATGTGCCGGATCGGCGCACCACCGCGCTGTTTACCTGATTGCACGAACGAGGCTTCCAGTCAGGGCTTTCTTATTGAAAGCCTGTTCGTGCTCGTCTTCGGGCACGGAGTTTTGTGGTTGGTCGTGTGGAGCCGGCTTGCGGAACTGACATCGCTGCCGTTCTTCAGAGTTGCTCTTGGTGCGCTCGTGCTGACGACTTTGCTCCTCGTTTCCGCTGGTATCGCTTCCTGGTGGAGGAAAGCGCGAGGCACCTTCGGGATGTGCTGGTCGTGGTGAACGTGGGCTTGGCAATTATTCAGTTCTTCAGCGGCATCGCAGTCCTCGGGTACCTCGACGGCTGGTGAGTGGAGATCCCGTTCAAAACGCCTTCCGCAGCCGCGCGCTCGGGATGTTCAGCTGCGACCGGTACTTCGCCACCGTCCGCCGCGCGATCTCGACCCCCCTCTTCTTCACCTCCTCCGCCAGGGCATCGTCCGACAGCGGGTTCTTCTTGTCCTCCGCGTCGATCACCTCCTTCAGCGCCGCCTTCACCGCGTCCCACGAGACCTCCTCCCCGCTCTCGGTCTGCGTGCCGCTGGTGAAAAAGCTCCGCAGCGGCACCACGCCGCGCGGCGTGAACATGTACTTGTCCGCCACCGCGCGCGACACCGTCGCCACGTGCACGCCCAGCTGCTCGGCCACCTGCGTCATCGGCAGCGGCCTGAGCGACTGCGGCCCGTAGTCGAAGTACTCCCGCTGCGCGTCCACCACCACGTTGATCACCCGCAGCAGCGTCCGCTTCCGCTGGTCCACCGCGTCGATCAGCCACGTCGCGTTGGTCAGGTTCTTCTTCAGGAACTCGCGCGTCTCCTTCGGGGCCGTGCGGTCCCGCGCCAGCATCGCGTACTCCTTGTTCACGCGCAGGTTGGGCATCCGCGAGTCGTTCAGGTACGCCACGTAGCGGTTGCTGTCGGCGTCGAACTCGATGATCGCGTCCGGCACGATGATCGACGCCCGCTCGTTCACCAGCCGCCGCCCAGGCGCGATGTCCAGGTGGCGCATCTGCTCCATCCCGCGCTTGATCTCCTCCATGCTCAGCCCCGTCTTCTCGACGATCTTCGGCAGACGGTTCTGCGACAGGTCCTCCAGGTGGTCCTCCACGAGCCGGCGCGCCACCCCCCACCCACCCTCCCCCAGCGCCGTGCCGCCCCCCTCGGCCTCCAGCGCGTCGATCTGCAGCAGCAGGCACTCCCGCAGGTCCCGGGCCGCCACCCCCGGCGGGTCCAGCAGCAGCTGCACCGCCTTCAGCGCCCGCTCCATCTGCTCGATCGTCGGGCGGGCCATCGTCGTCGGGGCCCGATCGATGATCGTCTCCAGCGGCGTGCGCAGGTACCCGTCGTCCTCGATGAACGAGATGATCAGCTCGCCCAGCGGCGCCAGGCTCTCCTCCACGTCCACCATCGACCACTGGTCCTGAAGCTGCTCGGCCAGCGACGCCGAGCGGGCCGCGGTGTTGGCCATCGCGTCGGACTTGGCGTCGCGCTCCCCCTCCAGCCGGGCCCGCGAGAGCCCCAGCTCCCGCAGCTCGTCGTACCGCTCCGACGCCGAGTACTCGTTCGCCGCCGCGTCCGGCAGCGACGACTCGAACGAGTCCAGCCGCTGGAAGTCGTCCGCGCCCGAATCGGTCACCTCCATCGGACGCTCCCCCTCATGGTTCTCGCGCCGGGCGTCCTCGCGCGCCTCCTGCGCCGCCGCGGCCACCCCGCCCACCACGCCGTCGGCCCCCGGCGCCAGCTCCTCTCCCGGCTCGGCCGTCTCCCCCGGCTCCACCTGCTCCAGTGTCGCGTTGGACTCCAGCTCCTGCGCGATCCGCTCCTCCAGCTGGAGCAGCGGCATCTGCAGAATCTCCATCGACTGGATCATCCGCGGCGCCAGCTTCATGTGCTGGCCGAACTTCATCTGTTGGGAGGTGTCGAATCGCATGGGAGAGTGCTATGTGCTAGGTGCTGAGTGCAGAGTGCTCTGTGCACTCACGTGTCCAACTCGTCCATCTCCAGCTCGCGCCCCGTTCGGTTTCTTCCCCCCGTTACCACCGAGCACTCAGCACCCAGCACTTCGCACTCAGCACTGCTCAGCCCATCGGCCTTCTCCCCTCGATCGCATCCGCCAGCACCGCCTTGCTGGCGTACTCGAGCTGGCTCCCTGTGGGAAGCCCGCGCGCCAGCCTGGTCACGCTTGCGCCGTGCTCGCGGAGCTGCTCGGCGATGTACAGCGCCGTGCCATCGGCCTCCATCGTCGGGTTGAGCGCCAGGATGACTTCCTTCACCCGTTCCCCGCCGCAGTTGCTCGACGGCTCGTCGACCCGCCGCAGGAGCTCCGCGATCGTCACGTCCCCCGGCCCCACGCCGTCGAGCGGGCTGATCCGCCCCATCAGCACGTGGTACACCCCCTTGTACATCCCCGTCTGCTCCAGCGCGATCAGGTCCTTGGGCTGCTCGACCACCATCACCAGCGACCGGTCCCGCGTCGCAGACGAGCAGATCCCGCAGACTCCCCCCTCGCCCGCCCGCCGCTCCACCACGTCCGCCAGGTTGAAGCACACCGCGCAGTGGCGCACCGTTCGCTTCACCTCCTCGATCGCCCGGGCCAGCCCCAACGCTTCGCCCTTCCCCGCCTTGAGGATGTGGAACGCCAGCCGCTCCGCGGACCTGCGCCCGATTCCGGGCAGCTTGGCCAGCTCGTCGATGAGCCGCTGCACCGAGTCCGGATACGCCCCCGCACTCCCCCCTGCGCCGACTCCCCGTGCCCCAGCGCCCTTGGCCGCGCCCTGCGTGCCCACCCGGATTGTCGCCGCCTGCAAATCCCCTGCCGCGCTCTGCCCGGTCCCCGCACCTTGCTGCGGGGGTTGCACGCCGATCTCCTCCCCGTTCCGGTCTGGCACGTCGCTTGCCTCGGTCATGCTCCAATCGTAGTACGCCCCGCTAGAATCGCCCCTCATGGCCGATCCCACGGGTCCCGCTCACCTCCCCCCCCGAACCGGCATCCGGCGCGCCGCCAGCGCGGCCCTGGTTATTCTCGCCCTGGCCGCGTTCGTCCTCATCGCCAGTTGGCACAGCCTGTTCCCGGAGAACTTCGGCGAGGTCTTCCCCGGCATCCTGTACCGTTCGGCCGACCTGACCCCCGCGGCCACCGACCTCGTCCACAGCCGCCACCACATCAGGACCATCGTCGACCTCGGCGCCTATCACCCCGGCTCGCCCGAGGAAGCGACAGCCCAGCGGACCGCCGACGCCCTGGGAGTCCGGCGCTACGTCTTCCGCCTCGAGGGCGACGGCACGGGCAACCCCAACGCCTACGTCGCCGCCCTCCGCGTCATCGCCGACCCCGCGAACCAGCCCGTCCTGGTCCACTGCGCCGCCGGCGCCCAGAGAACCAGCGGCTGCGTCATCCTCTATCACCACTACTTCGAGGGCAGGTCGATCGAGGACGTCTACCCCGAGTCGTTCGGCTTCCGCCATTCGCCGCGCAAGAACCCCCGCCTGCGCCCTTATCTCGACAGGTGGGTGGGGGCGATCGACGCCGCGCTCCGGACCGGCTCGCACGTCCCCGGGTTTGACCCCCTCGACGCCGGATCACCCATCGTCCTGCCCACCACCCCGACCCATCCCGCTGCCCCACCAACTCTCTCGGCCGGCGCTCCCGCGGGCCGCTCGCAGGCGCCAGACGGTTCACGCTGATGCTCCACCGTTTCCTCGCCGCGCATCGCTGGCATCTGCCGCTGGTTCTGCTGGTCTGCGCGCTGGTCTACTGGCCGCTCCTGGGCCGGCCGGGCTTCGGCGCAACCGAGGGGCACCGCGTGGCCCCGGCTTGGCACATGCTTGAGTCCGGTGATTTCTGGCGGCTGGAGCTCTTCGGCCAGACCTACCTCCGCAAGCCGCCCGGAATGCCCTGGGCCGTCGCCGCCTCGACGGCCATCCTCGGGCACACCGAGTTCGCCGCCCGGGCTGTCTCCGCCGCGGCGTCGACACTCATGGCCCTCGTGGCCTTCGTCTTCGCCACGCGATGGTTCGGGCGGCCCTACGGCCTGGCCGCGGGGCTCGCGCAGGCGCTGACGCCCGTCTTCTGGCTCTCCGGGCGGGTCGCCGAGATCGAGCCGCTGAACGCGCTGGGCACGCAGCTCGGCGCATTTGCGCTGCTCGATCTCGTACTCCGTCCCCCCCACGCCTCAGCGCCGGCCCGCCCCGTGACCCTCGGCATGATCGCCGTGGGGTCCCTCGGGCTCGTCATCGCCGTGCTCGCCAAGGGCCCAGCGGGCCTCGCCGCCCTCGGCGCGCTGCTCGCCGGCGTCTGCATTGCCGCCCGATCGGCCCGCCTCCTCCTTCGTCCGGCGCTCTTGATCTCCCTGGGCCTCGCGGCGGGCGTGCTCGGTGCGATCACCCTCCGCCTCGCCGCCGCCAACCCCACCGACGGCGCGGTCACGCAGGACTTCTCGGAGTTCACCTGGGCCAGCGCGACGCTGCTCAAGTGGCTGTGGATGCCCATCGGCGCGTTCATGGCTACCTGGCCCGCCTCGTTCTCGCTCGTCTTCCCCTTCGGCGCCGACGCCCGGCGCGAGGCGAGCCCCACCCCCCCCACTCCCCCCACCCCCGACTCACCGCTGGACCGCGGCTTCCTCGCCGCCCAATCGCTCGCGCTCGCCTGGCTTCTCCACCTGGCCTTCCTCCTGGCGCTCGGCGTGACCAACCCGAGGTACGTCTTCCCGGGCGCCGTATTCCTGGCCCCGCAACTGGCCTACATGGCCCGGGGAATCGCCCTCTCAGCCCCCAGCGCGTTCACCCGCACCCGGCGCCTGATCGCACGCGTCTTCACGCTCTGGCTCCCGGCCGTCTATCCGGTGTTAATGCTCCTGCTCGCGCTTTCCTGGATCGCCTACAACGCGGCCAGGGCCAATCGCAACGAAGGCCGCGACGCCGGCTTCCAGCTCGCCACCACGCTCCCCGACGGCGCCGAGCTCTGGGCCAGCGACCTGGTCGAGGCACGCCCCGACGTGCTCCTCTACGCCCGGCTCTACGCCGCGCGGGAACACATCCGCCTCACCCCTCGCTGGATGAGGGAGGAGATCTTCGCGGGCGATCTGCCCGATACCACGCCGGGTGCACCGCGATTTCTCCTTCTCCGCGCCGACGACGGCAGCAATGAGGAGGACCGCTACCGGTCGCACATCCGATCCGGGCGCCTCACGCGGATCTGGACGTGGCGCGTCGCCAAGTACTCGTTCACGCTCTACCAGACCGGTCCCGCCGCCCCGCCCGCGGGCACCCCTCCGCGTTCGCCCTGACCTCGCGGTCCGCGCCGGTCCGCTTCGCCCCGCGGCAGTTCCTCACGCGTGGAAGAACACCCCCCGCAGACGCCGCACCGGCGGCGCCTCGTCGTCGGAGAAGTCGTCCATCGGGCGCATCGGCCTCAGCCCCGCCGCCTCCATCAGCCCCGCGAGCTCGCCCGACGTGAGCGGCCAGGGCGGGCCGTCCACCTGCTCGAGCAACTGCGACTCGTCCCGTGCGCGGCAGATGGTGAGGACCACGCCCCGCGGACTCGCCAGCGACCCAAGGGCCGATGCGGCGTCCTCTCGCTGCGTGGGGTGCAGCGACTGCAGCGTGTAGTTCTCGATGACCAGGTCGAATCGGTGCCGGAACTTTTCGGGCGGTTTCAGCAGATCCGCCGCCACAAAGCACGACGCCTGATCCGGGAACCGGCGCCGCGCCCAGCTGATCGCCGTCGGCGACACGTCGAACCCGATCGCGTCGTACCCGCGGGCCGTCAGTTCCGCCACGTCGTCCCCCAGCCCGCACCCCACCACCACCACCCGCGCCCCCGGCCTCACCAGCCCCGGCGCCTCGGCGTTCAGCCACGACACCATCATCGGGTTCGCTCGCCCGTGCGCCCAGCGCACCTTGTTCATGTCCCCCGCCGCCGTTGCGTACACCGACTCGTGCCACGCCCCCAGGCCCGCCACGACCTCCACCCCGCCGGCGCCGCCCGCCACCGCGGCAGCTCCATCCGCTTCGCGCCGTCGGAGGCCGCCCGGGGAAGTGAAAACCTTCGACTCCTGAGTCGGCTCGTAGGTGCCCGCCATGTCGCCGCCTCCTTTGCCGGCGCGCCCGAACCTCGCGCCACGCGAAAGCCTCAACCCCGACAGAGCCCCACGATCGACACGTCCGATCCCGACCAGCAACCGGCCTTTATTGTAACAGTCCGGTCGCTCAAAGCGAAGATCTTTCAGGCCCGCCCGCCATGTGCCGACCATGCACTCGGCCCCTGAAAGGGAGCAGAAGAGCCCCACCGCTTCCGGGCAGGAGCCGAAGGAAACGAGGCGGCGCCGAGAACAGCAGCCGGCACTCCGGGACGACAGCGACGGGGCGACGGCGCCCCGTGCGCGCGCAGAAAAGCCCCCGCCGAGAGGCGGGGGCTTGGGGGTGCGTTAGAGAAACGCTGCCAGGTTGTTGGGGAGGCGGGGCTGTTTATTAGTTGCAGCCGGGCGGGTGGTTGAAGAAGCAGTTCAGGAAGTCGAAGAAGTCCTGGCTGTTGACCGAGCCGCTGTTGTTGAAGTCCGCGCCGCAGGCCAGCGGGGTGGCGGAGAAGAAGCAGTTCAGGAAGTCGAAGAAGTCCTGGCTGTTGACCGAGCCGCTGTGGTTGAAGTCGCAGGGGCAGAGGTTGGGGCAGGGGCCGCCGGGCCTGATGTCCTCGAACGCGTTCTGGCAACTGGTCGCTACGTAGGCACCTCCAACGAACGTCAGGTGCTGGCAGGTACCGATAGTGCCCGGATTGATCGAGGTGCCCGCGCTGCCGTCGGCGTTCTCAACACCGATGGACGGCGAGTTCGGAGAGAGGCTGCCGTAGCGGAACTCGACGTCGTTGGTGCCCTCGTAGAGGATCGCCTCGAAGGTCGAGGGGCCGGTGCCATTGAAGTGCTGCACGTCCTGCCACTGGCAGACAAAGCGATGGCTGCCGGCGGTTCCGAGGGTCTGGTAGTACATGTGACCGCCGGTGTCGGTGCGCCAATCGTCCCAGTACGGGCAGACCAGGTTGTTCGGCACGAGGGGCGACGGGATCACGTCGTTGACGAAGGTGAGGAAGTCTGCGAGGTTGAAGCTCATGACGCCGTTGCTGCCGATCTGGATGTCGGTGTAGGTGTTGCCGAAGAAGGTGAAGCTGAAGCCCAGCGGGACGGTCGCGCCGACGTCATCGCCGGCGGGCCCGGGGATGCCGCCCGGGCAGGTGGAGCCATCGCCGCCGTAGACGCCGCCCGCCTGCTGGCAGGCGGCCGGAGTCATGATGCTGCACGACTGGCTGAGGCAGCATCGACCGACGATCGGCTGCGGGCAGATGTCCGCGGTCAGGGTGATCCAGTAGTCATTGCTCCCGGAGTCGCAGGGGTTGCCGGCGAACCCATTGTCGCCAGCGAAGAAGCGGTAGATGCCCGGGGTGACCGAGGTCGAAATAGTGACCACGTCGCAGGGGAGGCCGCCGTTGGCGGTCGCCAGGACCGCGGGCGGGCAGTTGCCGTCGAGGATGAACAGACGCAGCGGGAACTCGGCCGAGCCGGTCAACGTCAGCGTTGTCGGGACGGAGATCTGGATCTCGTACCAGTCCGTGTCACGCCAGTTCTGGTCGGCCCAGGCCGTGCCGGCGTAAGACTGGCCGCAGAGGATGGGCAGGAACACGGGCGGGGTGCTGTTGCAGCCGCCATCGACCGTGTCGTTCGGCGGAATCGTGCTGTCGCAGGGCTCGGGCTCCGTGATCGCACTGGCCGGGGGAACCAGGACGCAGGGGGGCAGGAGGGCGATGGAGAACTGGCCCGCGCCGGTGCCGCCGACGAAGCCCGCGAGGTTGAGGAGGTAGTGGGTGCCGGCCGTGGCGTTCCAGCTGATCTGGGTCTGGAGGCCGCAGAAATCGTCAAGGCACTGGATGTCGGTGCCGCCGCACGTATCGAACCGGGACAGGACGGTGTCCTGCGTGGTCAGGGTGCAGGTGGAGAAGACCGCCAGGCCGTTGTCGGAGGCCGTGTAGTCGTACCAGACGTCGCTGCCGCCGGCGCCGCAGGTGATCGCGCCGTCGGTCGTCGCGCCGCAGGTGCTGTAGTCAAAGGTGCCCTCGCCGACCGCCTGGGCGTTGGCACAGTCGTTGTTGGGGGGGGGAGGCGGAGCGCAGATGGAGCCGTCGCCGATCGCGAGGTTGTAGCAGATAGCCAGGTCGATCTGGATTGTGTCAGAGCACTCATACAGGCCGTTGAGGTTGCCGTCCTGCACGGCGTGGGTGTTGCCGTTGGAGCCGTCGCTCTGCGTCCAGAAGAAGCTGTCGCCCGTGCAGTAGTTCTGGATCTCGACCCAGATGCACGTGCCGGCCGTCACGGCCACCGGGCGGGAGAACGTCGCGGTGAACTCCATCTCGTTGCGACCGAACAGGATGATCCCGTCCGGAGCCGGGCCGGTCACCGCCATGTCCACGCCCTGCACGAACTGGTCGATCACCGCGCTCTGATCAGGCAGGAAGCTGTTGCTGGAGTAGAAGGTGATCTGGACGTTGTCGGGCACCGGCGTGTTGTTGAAGTACACGCCGTACCAGCAGATGTTGGTGATGCTGCCGCTGGCCGCCGGGTTGAAGTCCTCGGCGATCAGGAAGTTGGTCATGTTGTAGGCGTTGGTCAGGCTCCGGCCCTGGCACTGGGTCGCCTGGTCGGCCGTGCACGCCAGTGGCTGGATGGTGTTGCACTCGATGGTGAACGTGCCCTGGCCGCCGGTGGCAAACGGGTACGCCCCGAGGCGGATGATGTACTGCGTGCCGGGGGTGGGATCCCACTCCACCGAGCTCTGCAGGGCGCAGGAGTCGTCGTTGCAGGCGACGATCGTCGAGTCGTCCACCGGGCAGTTGGGGCCGGTGTAGATGGCGACCTTCGTGTCAACGGCGGTCTGCGCGCAGGTGAACACGCGGGCGCGCTGCCCGGGGTTGCAGTCGGCCGTCCAGCGGTACCACAGGTCGTGCGCGATCACCGGGGTGCCGAAGAAGGTGCAGATCGCGTTGTCCGGGCCGCTGGTCGTCGCGAGGGTGGAGTCAAATGCAAACGGGCCGTGCCCCGTGATGACCGTCGCGCCGGAGCACTCGTCGTTGGCGGGCGGGCCGCCGAACGAACCGGCCCAGCCGAGGACGCCGGTGCCCGTCGCGTTGAAGAAGCCCGATACGCAGATGAAATAGTGCGTCCCGGACGTGACCGCGAACGTGATGCTGGACGCGAGCCCGCAGGTGTCGTCGTTGCACGCCAACTGAGCGCCGCCGCAGGCGGAGAACGCCCCCAGCACCGAGTCGTAGGTCGCGCTGCCGCCCTGGGCCGGGCAGAAGCTGAAGGTCTCGCTGCCGGTGCCCGGCGAGGTCCAGTCGTACCACACGTCGGGGCTGGTGCCCGAGGCGCCGCAGGTGGTGGCGCCGTCGTGCGTCGCGCCGATGGTGCTCGTCGCGTCGGTGCCCGAGGCGCCGCTGATCGGGGTCGCCGTCGCACAGGAGTCGCTCCCGTTGCGCGGCTGAGGAAGGACGACAGGCCCGGATTGGGCCTTCCCGGATCCGGCGAGCGATGCGCCGGGGAAGATGGCCGTGTTCTTCTGACCGACCTGAGCCTGCGGAGACAGGATCCCGGTCTTCGACTGCCTTCCCGGCAGGACCTTATCCTGAGCCATGGCCGTACCGGCTGTCGCGCCGACGATCGCCAGCAGCCCAAAGGTCGTACAGAAACCGATACTGTTCTTCAAAAGACACCTCCTCTACGATTGCGTCAAGACACGGCGGAGACGCCACGCCCAGCTACAGCGCTAGGTGAACACGACCCGACCGTGCCGAAAGAAAGCCACTGAGTATGTTTAATAACCTATTTTGGCCCGCGCATCAAGGTTCAACGACAAAAAAGACGCAAAATCGAACGTCAGGGAACTTTTCCCATACCCCCCTCTCACGTCCTTTCCCCCCTCGGTCACACCTGCCGCGCCCTGTCCCTGCTGCATCCCTCTTACCCATTCCCCCACTCCTGTTGACACACCGCCGTCCAACCCGAACGCCTCCTGATCAATCCGCCCCCGTTGTCCCGTCAAGTCACTCTTACGGGCACCCGGCGAAGAAACATCCCAGGAAGTCGAAGAAGTCCTGGCTGTTCGTGCCGTCAACGCCGTTAAAGTCGGCGTTCCCGGCAAAGAACGAAACGAGAAAATCAAAAAAGTCCTGGCTGTTCAACCCGCCCACCCCGTTCCAATCGCACGGGCAGGGCGCCTGGCAGTTGAACACCTCCAGCCCGAAATCGTCCACCCCGGCCTCCACCGTCGAGTCGGCCCCGAGGTCCGACGCGACAAACCTCACCCGCACCTGCGAGGTCAGCGCCACCACGTCACCCACCAGCAGCTCGTGGTACACCCACCCGCCGGCCGTGCCGGCTCCTCCTGGACCGACGGTCTCCGCCACCACCCACGTCACACCGTTATCAGGGGACAGCTCGACGGTGAACACGTCGGAGTTCGGCGCCGGGCCGGTGCTGTTGTTGTACCACCGCCAGTAGCCCATGGTCACGGCCGCGCTGGACGAACTCGCCCATTGGGACAGGTCGAGCGCGGGCGACACCAGCGACGTCCGGCCACCGTCCACGTCGATCGACACGCCCGTGGTCGTGTCCTGCCCCGTCACCCAGCACCTCGTGCCGGCCCCCGGAGTGTGGTCCGCCGGGGGCGACGGCGCCGACGGGTTCGGCGTCACGCGCGTCCAGATCCCGCCCGTGGCGTTGTCTCCCGCCGCGGCACCGCCCACCGACCACCCCAGGTCGCTCTCGAAGTCGTCGTTCAGCACGGTGGCCAGCGTCCCGACCCGGGCCGTGAACGGCGCGCTCGCCCCGCTCGGCGGCAGCGTCACCACGCCCGTGGCCACCCCCTGGGCCGTGAAGTAGAACTCCGGCGCGTCGCCGCACGCAGGCGCCGGCAGGTTGCCTATGTACGCCCCGCCGCCCGAATCGGTCATCACCACGGATTGGAAGGCCGAGGTGTCGAAGCGCCACAGCAGCTGCACGCTCCCCGGCACGACCGTGTCGGCGCCGGGGTTCACCGTGACCGACATCGGCGTGCTCATCCCCGGCGCGATGATCGTCGGAGTCGGCCCCGCGTCCATCGTCAGCCCCGGCGGCAGGTTCGCCACGTCCCCGGTCACCACCACGGCGTACCCCTGCGTCCCCTGGTTGACCGCTGTCGCACGCACCCGCACCGTCCACGCCCCCGTCGCCGGCGAGTTCAGCAGCACCTGCTCGACGTTGTCGCGGATGTCCCGGCTCCCGCCCGTGGCCGACTGCCCCGAGGCGAAGACGTTCCCCAGATACAGGTTCGACGCCGGGTCCACGACCTCCAGGTCGAGATCGTTGATCGCGGCGAACGCCGCACCCGACGCCGCGGGCGGGTCCATCCACACCAGCGTCACCCGCAGCTTCTGCCCGGACGAGAGCACCGTCACCGTCGACTCGATGAACTGCCCCGTCGAGAGCCCCTCGGCGTTGTAGGTATCCTGCACGATCAGCTTCTTCGCGTCGCCCGCGAAGTACAGCGCATCATCGGCGAGCACGCGCCCCCACCCCTCCTGGTTGCTGGGATACCCGGAGATCCCCGTCATGTCCGCGGCCGAGTTGAGCAGCGTCGCCTTCACCAGCGCCCCGCTGGGCAGGAACGCGTCGGAGCTGCGGCTCGTCCCGGTGGGGTACAGGCCGGACATGTAGTACTGGCGGACCAGCATCCCCGTCGCGGCCACCGCCGGCGAGGCCATCGAGGTCCCCGTCGCCGTCGTCAGGCCGCAGGACGTGCCCGCGCTCGCCGAGTTGGTGTTGCACCCCGGCGCGTAGATCTCCGGCTTGCGGCGACCGTCGGTGGTCGGCCCGCTCCCGCCCGAGCAGTGATTCGCCTGGTTGGGCGTGTCCTGCGAGGCCCCCACGGCCAGCAGGTTCTTGGCGTTCTCGGGGTTCTTCAGCGTGCTCAGGTTCGTCACCGCCAGGCAGACCAGGTCGTCCTCGTTGTTGTAGTTGAACGAGTCGAACCCGCGGCAGAGCGCGTTGTATGCCGTCGTCCCGTCGTCCCCCCACGAGTTGGTGTGCACCCGCGCGCCCTGGGTGTGGTGCAGGTTCAGTCGCATCATGACGTCCGTCTCGGTGAAGCTCGGGATCCCGTTGTAGACCACCTTCCCCAGGTACGCGATGCCGCGCGTCGCCGTCTCGTTCCCCGCGTCGCCGACGGCCGTGCCGCAGACGTGCGTGCCGTGGAACTCCGCCCCCGCGCCGGTGTTGTACGCCAGGATCTTGCGGTGCAGCGGGCCGATCGGGTTGGAGGGGTCGAAGAACGAGCAGTGGTTGCGGTCCAGGTGCGTGTCCAGGAGGCCCAGGATCTGCCCCTCGCCGTGCAGCCCGTGGTCGTAGAGCGGGTAGCTCCCGGCGACGTTGCTCTGGACGATCCACCGGTCGGTGTCGTTGCGGGGTTCGATCTCCGGCGATTCCTCGACGAACTGCACCGGCTCGATCGCCGCCAGCGCGGGCACGTCCGCGGCGCGGAGGCTCGCGCTGAGCGTCTCGTTCCCGGCGATCTGCGAGATCCAGTGGACCTGGGCGTCCTTCATCGCCGCGATCGCGCGCAGCGCCGTGTCGGGCGCCTCGCCGGCGAAGAGCGTCACCAGCACCTCGACCTGCCCGGCCGCGCGGGCCTGGCGGCGCTCGGCCGTGAGGTACGTGCGCGTGCCGATCCCCGGGGCGATCTTCCACTCGGGCTTGAACGCCTCGAACCAGCGCACGAACTCGAGCCCGGCCACGGCTTTGTTGTCGGCCGCGCCGAGCGTCACGATGAACGCGTTGAGCGGGAGGTAATCGCCGACGCGCACGCCCGCCGCGGTGAGACGCTCTCGCCACGCCGGGCGCATCGGCCCGTCGAGCTGCACGACCCAGCGGCCGGTGCGAGCGCCGCCCGCTTCGATCAGGCGCGCCAGCTCGGCGACGTCCCGCGCCCGCGACGCATCCACCGTCGCGGCCTGGAGATACAGCGACGTGGCGCTGACCTCGCCGATCACCGGCGGCGCCGGCTCGCCGCCCGGCGCATCGTCGCGGGCGCTGGCTCGCGCGGCGGGGTACCCCATCAGCGCGGCAACAGCCGCGACGGCGGCGAGATTGATCTTCATCGTGGGCTCCGAGGAAAGCAGGAAACAGCTCTGGCCCCGGGCCGGCGCCAACAAAGGGTGCACGGCCACCGGACAGACCCAGAGAATAAAGGGATCAACTCCCCCCAACATAGCGTGTTGAGGGGCGAAAACCATACCCCGAAGAGAGTGATGCTGCCGGTCGCGGACATCGGGCCGGTGCAGACGGACCGTGGCCGGATAACTCATCACCGGAATGGGGGGTGGGCACCCTGGCGCGGAGGAGAGCGGACGGCTGACGAGGAACGTGGGTACTCCCGCGCGGGGACGAGAGCTTTTGCCAGGATTTTGGCGGTCTTAGGCGAGAACTGGCGGCCTTAGGCTTGGGGCGCTCAGGAAGGGGTTTGGAGTTGGCGGTCTTAGGCGGTTGAGTTGGCGGTCTTAGGGGCTGAGTTGGCGGCCTTAGGCGAGTTGGCGGTCCTTGGGGGCGGCGTTGGCGCCTGCTCATTTCCGAGGGCGAAAGCCCGCGAGATGGCCGAGACTCTCGGCGACTGAACTGCTGGATTGTCAAAGAGCCACTCTTTGAACGACGTGCGACAATACCCTAGCACAGCACGAACTATTGTGCAAGGAAAATGTTTGGTTTTTTCGACGAACTCGCGTTGCCACCACGGGAGCGCGATGGTGCTCGCTCGCGGGCAGGAGTGGTGCCGGGCCTGGCCCGTACCATGGGCGCATGCTCGTGCGAACGTTTCAGGAAGGCGATGTCGCACCGGCGTGCCGGCTGACGAACCACTTCATCGAGAAGACCGCCATCCACTTCGGGAGCAAGCCGCTGGGCGATCAAGAGTTCGCGGCGATGTGGGAGCGGCCATGATTGACCTGCGATCCGACACCGTGACCCGGCCCTCCGTCGAGATGCGGGCCGCCATGGCCGCCGCTGAGGTTGGCGCTGATCAGTTCGGTGAGGATCCGACCATCAACCGGCTTCAGGAGCGAGCCGCGGCCCTCCTCGGCAAGAAGGCAGCGCTCTGGCTTCCCACGGGAACCATGGCCGATCAGGTGGCGCTGCGGGTGCTGACCCGGCCTGGCGACGACGTGGTGGTCAGCCGCGAGAGCTACACCGTCTGGCTCGAGGCGGGGGCATCCGGTGCGAACGCGGGCGTTCAGTTCACGGAGATCGGCACGGCCGGCGTGTTCACCGCCGAGCAGTTCGTCGCGGCGTGCAAGCCGCGCGGCCATGCTGTCTACGCACCGACAACGCTCGTCGAGATCGAGAACACTCACAATCGTGCGGGGGGCGTCGTCTTTCCGCAGGCCGAAGCCGTGCGGATCTGCGGCGCGGCGAGAGAGCGGGCGATCGCCTCCTATCTGGATGGGGCGCGACTCTGGAACGCCGCGGTGGCAACCGGGCTTTCCCCTGCCGATCTGGCGGCGCCGTTCGACCTGGTGGCGGTTGCGTTTTCCAAGGGACTTGGCGCCCCCGGCGGGTCGCTCCTGGCGGGATCGCGTGACATGATCACGCGTGCGGTCCGCTTTCGGCGCATGTTCGGCGGCGCGATGGGCCAAGTCGGGGTCTTCGCGGCCGCCGCTCTGCATGGGCTCGGGCACAACATGGACAAGCTCGCTGAGGACCACGCCAACGCCCGTCGCCTCGCGAGTGCACTCGCCGGCGGCCCACGTATTCTGCTGGACCCCTCCACGGTCCAGACCAATATCCTCATCTTCGGTCTTGCCCCCGGGGCGCCCGATGCGGCGACCGTGGTCGCCAAGGCGAGGGAGAGCGGCGTGCTGGTCCTGGCATTCGGACCACGCACCATCCGCGCCGTGACCCACCTGGACGTCTCACGCGAGCAATGCGAGCAGGCGGCAAGGGTCCTCGGCCAGATCGTTGCCGCGAGGGCGCCATGAACGACCTCGGGTCTTGCTGACCCGGGGGCTCTGGGCATAGACCTCGCAGAGCCGAGGGCTCTGGCACGAGAAGAAACAGGTCCGGGCCGCCCAGCGCGGCTCCCTGAATCATCCTTCAACCCAGGGCAGGTGTGCCGTAGAATCACGAGAAGACGGCCCGCGGCGGTCGTTGGGGGGGGGCGGAGATTCGAACGGGAACTCCCGGTCAAACGGGAACTCCCGACTGGAACACCGTGATCGCGCCCCTTCCGCAACTCTCCGCTCGCCGGGCGCCATCGGGGGGGCGCGGGGAGGGGGGGTTCACGCTCATCGAGCTGCTCGTCGTCATCGCCGTGATCGCGGTCCTGATCGGGCTGCTGCTCACCGCGCTGCGCGGGGCGCGCGAGGCGGGGCGGGCGACGGTCTGCCTGGCCAACCAGCGCTCGATCCTCTCCGTGCTCGGTCTGTACGCCGACGACTCGAAGCGGTACATCCCGCGCGAGAGCGGCTCGGGGTATTTCCTGATTCCCGCCGCGCCGCTGGATTCCTTGCCCCCGCTGGACGCCGGCGAACGGATGGACATCTCCTGGCCCTTCAACCTGCGCCCGTACCTCGACGAGCGGGCGAGCACGGCGGACAAGACCGGCGGCCTGGGCGACGACCG
>JBGPJM010000016.1:0-43443 GCA_041485385.1 Phycisphaerae bacterium
TCTTCGCCGGCTGCTGACCGTTCCTCGCGCCGGCGATGACGAATGTTCGAGGCCCGCGCGCTCTGTGGCGAGCCCGGGCTTTCTTTTCCGGGGCGCCGAGGTACCATTCGATCGGGGAGATCGCCGCCTTAGCTCAGTGGTAGAGCAGCGCCTTTGTAAAGCGCAGGTCCTGGGTTCGAATCCCTGAGGCGGCTTTGCTCCAGTCGCTGGTGTGCTCGGGATCGAGAAAGCCGGGCCGGTCGATCCTGGGGTCGGCGGCCCATTGGGCGGATGCGATCGGTGCGGCGCCGAAGGCCGCGCCGAGCTCTGCACAGAGCGCCAGACAACCCACGGTCTGTCATGCATAGCGTCGAGCATAATGACGCGGCCTGTCTCGAAAGAGAGGAAGCAGGACGCCGCCGTCCGTAGGATGTGTTTGGATTTTGCTTGCATATTGGGCGCGGCGTGGTAGCCTTGGGCTCCTTGAGCCATGGACGCCCGCGCTGAATGACATGCAAGAACGCAGAGGCCGTAGGACCGCCTCTCTCTCGACTTCCCGTTTCCTTCGAGAAACTCCCATAGGCCGCCATAGACCGCCATAGTCCGCCAACCAGAATCGTCAGAAAACACCGAGAATCTCCCATAGGCCGCCATACACCGCCATAGACCGCCACACACGCATATTCCCAAGGCCCATCCGCGCCGCCCCGCGCCCACAAACCCTCCCCCTCCCCGCTCTGCGTCCTCCGTCTGCCTCTGCGGGTGATCTATCAGCATCGTGACTCGGCATGCTTCAGCAGATCGACACCCGCCTCGCGGACTCCAGGAGGGCAACATGGTCGGCACGGCACAGCGCGTCCTGGTCATCCTCTTCTCAATTGTGGCGGCGGCGCCGGCGGGTGCCTTGGTCCCCAGGCCCTGCGCGCTACGGCGGCGCAGAACCAGGCCAACATCGAAACGTACGACACGAACGTCGCGAAGCTCGCCAAGGTGGCGCGCTCAACGATTTCGCCCGGGTGATCGCGACGCAGGCCCTGGTCTGCCGCAACATGCGTTTCGAGCTCGAGAACGCGCAGGTCAACGCCGATGCCATCGACGCGATCGTCACGCAGGGGAAACCTGGAGCAGCTGCTGGCGCGGCGCAGCTTGACCCGCCCAAGCCCAACCCGTTCACGATGGACGAGGCCAAAGCGGCCTGCGACAACCTCGTCGCGAAGGTCGCCTCCGCCAACGACTTCTCCAACATCCTGAAGGCCGTCGCGCAGGTCGCCAAGGTCTTCATCTGACCAGCCGGTGCGGAGGGGGGAAGGGGGGAGGCGGGCAGGCGTTTCACGGGCAGCCGGCAAAGAAGGTCGCCAGGAAATCAAAGAAGTCCTGGCTGTTCACCAGGCCGTCGCCGTTGAACTCCGCATCGTCGTTGAAGAAATCCGTGAGGAAGTCGAAAAAGTCCTGCGAGTTGACCGCCCCGGAGCCGTTCCAGTCCGCGCGGCAGGGGGGCGGCTCGAACCGCACGCCGTCGACCCAGAGCGTGAACCCTGCCCCCCAGGTATCGGCGTGGATCTCCACCCCGCTGATGTTGTCCAGCGAGACGACGCCGCTCACTGACCGCTGCCAGGTCGCATCGCCCGCCAGCGGGATAACGAACTCGCGCCACTGGCCCAGCGCCTGGTTGAGGATGTCGAAGGTCGGGTGCAGCTCGATGAATCCATCCGGGCCGTGCAGCCGGATCCACGGGCTGCCGTTCTGGAACTGGGGGTTGTTGAGATCGATCGCGTAGAACCAGGCGCGCAGGGCTGTCGCTCCGCTCAGGTCCCAGCGCGCCAGTTGATCGCCGGGGTAGCGGACGTAGTTGTCGAACCCGCCGGTGGTGTCCACGCGTATGGAGCCCCGCCCGACCTGCCGGCGGTCGGTGTCGTCGGCGACGATGATCACGCCGTCCTGAGACCAGCGGGCCCAGGACGCGGCGTTCAGCTCGGCCATGTCATCGGGCGGGAACCGCTGGAGTGTCCCGCCGAGGGCCACCTGGCGCGTGAACGTCGCCACGCCGGTCTGGCCGGCCCAGTACGCGTCGTTCGCCTCGACGATGTCGAGCCACGCGTAGTCGGCGAACCCGCGATCCTCGACCCTGATCAGGAAGACGCCGTTGCTTCCGACGACGGCGACGTACCCGAATGGGTTGTCGGGGAGCGAATCATCCGCGAACGTCGTGGGCACGAGGCCGTGGTCGATCGGCACATTGGGGAGCGTGAAGTACCCCTGGGAGTCCGTTGTTCCCTGGAACTTGATCTGGTTGGTGATCACCTCCCCCATCCCCGGGCGCTCGCATTTCTGGTACAGCTTCACCGTCGCCCCGCTCAGCGGGGTGCCGTCCGACCCCAGGATGCGCAGGCGCACCTGCTGCGGGAGTAAATAGAGGTACTGGCCGAAATAGCCGTGGGCCCGGTCGAGCCAATGGGTCATCGCGCCCGCGGAGTCGGGGGAGATGAAGTGCGAAACGCCATTCATGAGGCACGGCGCCGTGGAGTATCCGGAGTTGTTGACGAGGTTCTGCGCCGGATCCACGTTCAGCCTGTAGAGATCGATCAGGCCGAGTTGGTGCCCCATCTCGTGAAGGAGGCCGTAGTCGTAGTCGTCGGAGGGGCTGTAGTACCCCGAGAGGCGGAGCGACCCGTCGCCCGCGTGGTATCGGAAGGGGAAGATCGCAAAGTCGATAGATGGGGGCGAGGAGGGATCGGGGTCCGCATCGCCGAGCACGCGGAGAACGTCGAAGTGCACGCGCTTCGTTGTGCCCGCGTCGGCGAAGAGCTGGTTGAATCGCGCCATGTGGCGGTTGAGCCAGTCGACCACGTCGTCGCTGGCCGCGCCCGGGTAGTCGCGCGTGCTCTCGCGGAAGTTCTCGATGTAGCTGGTGTCGACGTAGGAGAGATAGGCGACCGACTTGCTGAAGACCGAGAGCGTGTTGTTGGCAGGGCGGGCGTCGGGCGCGACCACGGAGAACCGGATTTCATCCTGGGCCGCGGCGTTCCACGGGACCGACACCGAGAACTCCTGTGTTGCGCCCGGCACGAGCGAGAGGGAGGCCGGAGCCTGTTGGAGTTGGTTCCCGTTGAGATCCCATCGAATCATGACCGGCGAGTTCCACGGGTTGGTCCCGCGGTTTCGGATGGTCGCGGTGTAGCCGACGGCGTCGCCCGGGTTCGGCCAGCGCTGCGTGCCGGCCGTCTGGCCGGAGCCGAGCCCCGTCGCCGCGCTGAAGGAGTACGGACCGAACCCGCCCTGCTCGGTGACCTGGTAGACCGAATACTGGGCGTCGTACCGGGGGTAGCGCGGGGTCCGAGCGACGCAGATGACCTGGAGGTCAGTCTCGTCGCGCGGCGTGCGCGGGCCGATCGATGCCACCGTTTGCACCTCTGCCCCCTGGGTCGTGACGGTCGTCACGGCGTAGTGGTACGACACGCCGTTGAGCGCGAGCCCGTCGGTGTAGCTCCCGGCGGCGACCTGGCCCACGGTTCCGATTGGTGTCATGCCGGCGACCGATTCAAACGGCGTCGTGCCGCGATAGACCGCATAGTGCCCGAAGGCGCCGGTCGGATCCGGGACCGGCTGCCAGTTCAGCGCGACCGCGTGGTTCAGCGCCCGGGCCGCCTGGCCTGCCGGCGGGGGGAGGATGACCTGGGCGTTCGCCCGAAGGTCCGCCGCGCAGAACAGGTTGGCCGCTTGGAACGTCGGCGCCTCGCCGTCGCCGTTACTCGCGGACCAGGTCAGGCGCATCGGCAGGTAGAGAATCCCGTTGGCCGAGAGCGAGGCTGTCGCCCGGGCCCCGGCATTCTCGAGGACGGCGACCGAATCCAGCATCGTCGCGATCGAACCGTCGTCGCGCAGCGCGTAGTACGTGTTCCCGCCGTTGTTCCCCACGACGATGATCCCGTTAGGGGTGACGATCGGCGATGAGGAGATGCCCTCCCATCCGAGGCTGTGGGTGGCGAACGTCCAGCGGACCCTGCCGGTGGCGGTGTTGAGCGCATACAGAACGCCGTCGCCCTGCATCGAGTTGGTCTGGAAGTAGTACGTCGACCCGTCGTGCGAGAGGCACCCGGCGGACTGCGCCCGCTGTGGGTTGCTCTCGCCGGGAACATACGCATAGACCGGCGCGGCCGCGCCGCCGGCCCACAGTGGGCCGCCGTTCTTGTCGAGCCCGACGGCCCAGATGCTGTCGGACCCGGCCGGCAGGTAGATATGGCCGCTGACCGGGTCGGCCGTCGGGGAGGCGTCGATGGTCGGCGCCATCGCGCTCCAGAGTTCGGCCCCGGTCGTGCCGTTGTAGCACTTCACGACGCCGGTGCGCCCGCCGGCAATGACCTTCAATGTCCCCGCGTCGTTGTAGAGGGCGACGTCCCCGAGTCCCGAACCGCTCGGTGTCGCCGCGGCCCAGGTCCGCGTGATGGCATTCCCGTTGTCGGCGCCCGCATAGGGACGATCGACCCATGCATGCAGGAAGATGCGGCCGTCGGGCGAGACCTTGGGCGAGTAGATGGTCAGGTTGTCCGGCTGGCCGTCGGTGCCGTTATGCCTGTACTGCGCAGGGCCGGTGATCGAGGCGAAGGCCATCAGCGGGTGGCCCAGAGGGAACTGCGGCGAGTCGGTCGCATCATTGACTACGTAGACGGTCGTTCCGTCGTTGGAGAACGCCGGTGTACTCTCGCCGATGGTCTCGCCGCCGCTGGGGTTGCCCTGCCAGAGAAGGCGGCCGGTGTGGCGATCCATGCCTTGCACGCCCTTGGGCCAGTGGAACCCGCCGACGACTACATCCGCCCCGACGGGGCCGGCGCCGTCGAAGAACACCATCGAGCTCCCGCCGAGAGAGCCTTCGCCGGGCGAACCGGGCGAGGGCTTCTGCCACGCGAGGATGTCGAAGAAGTCCGAGCCTTGGCGGTTGACCGGGACAACGAAATCGGCGCGGCCGGTGTTGTGGATGTCGCGGTGCTTGGACTGCCATGCGTCGACGGGTCGGGCGCTGACGGTGGCCGTCCACGGGAATGGGGCAAGACATGCCGCAAGGACGGTCGCGAGACGACGAGCGTTCAACGGCATACACATCTCCGTCTGGGTGCAACGCGGGCGCGCCGAGCGGAATCATTGGCTTGCAGAGAGGCCGGCCGACGACGGCGCGGGCGGGTGCAACCGTCTATGGGGGCGTGACGATCGTTCGGTCGGGAACCGGACGGCAAATGCGCCGATGAGACCGGCCGGGGAATCCGATACGAGACATCCTCCTACAATCATTGGTCCAGTGGCAAATGCTTGTCTTCGCAATTGGTTAGGCTTCCGGCCTGCCGTTTTTTTTGAAGCACCACAGGCCCGAGTTGTCGAGGCCGCTTGAGTCGTGCCGCCCGCGGGCCACGATCCTCCCGTGTACGTTCGAAGGCCATGAGGTCCATTCCGCATGCTCAGCGAGTTCGTCCCGCAGTCCGATTTCGTGCCGGCCGGTCTGGAGGCCGCGAAGCTGCCGGCGCTGGAACCACTCTACACCGACCTGATCGCTCGTGAGGTGCGGGTGGTGGGCGACCTTGAGCGCCTGATCCTGGACCGGAGCGACCTGGACGCGGCGGCGGCCGAGGCGGCGTCGGTGCTCTACATCAACATGACCTGCCAGACTGACGACGAGGCGCACACGCGGGCGTACCTGGACCACTTGGAGAACGTTCAGCCGCGAGTGAAGGAGCTGGGCTTCGAGCTGGACAAGAAGGTCTGCACAAGCCCGCTGGCCGCGCGGCTCGACGAGGCGCGCTACCGGATCTACCTGCGGAACACACGAGTGGGCGTGGAGCTCTTCCGGCCGGAGAACGTGCCGATCGAGACGGAGCTGGGGAGGCTGGACCAGGAATACCAGCAGATCTGCGGCGCGATGACGGTGCAGTTCCGGGGACGGGAGCGGACGCTGCCCCAGATGTCGCCGCTCCAGGAGGACACCGACCGGGCGACGCGCGAGGAAGCGTGGAGGCTGGTGGCTGTGCGCCGGCACCTGGATCGGGATCGGATCGGGGCGATCTTCGACCGGATGGTGGAGCTGCGCCACCGGATCGCGCTCAACGCGGGAATGCCGAACTACCGCGACTACATGTTCCGGGCCAAGCGGCGGTTCGAGTACACGCCCCAGGACTGCGACCGGTTCGCGGAGGGCGTCGAGAGGATCATCGTGCCGGCGATGCGCCGGCTGAACGCCCAGCGAGCGGCGTCGCTCGGGGTGGACGTGCTGCGTCCATGGGACCTGCACGTGGACACGCAGGGCCGTCCTCCGCTCCGCCCGTTCACCACGCCCGAGCAGCTTGTGGAGCGCACCAGCCGGCTGTTCCACCGGATGGAGCCGTCGCTGGGGAATCTGTTCGACACGCTGCGGCAGGGCGGCTGCCTGGACCTGGAGACGAGGAAGGGCAAAGCGCCCGGCGGGTACCAGGCCAACCGCGACTGGATCCGCAAGCCGTTCATCTTCATGAACGCCGCGGGGATCCAGCGGGACGTCGAAACGATGGTGCACGAGGCGGGGCACGCGTTCCATGCGATGCTCTCGCGACACGACCCGTTGCTGGCCTACCGGGCGGACATCCCGCTCGAGTTCGGTGAGGTGGCGTCGATGGGGATGGAGCTGACGGCGCACCCGTTCCTGGACGAGTTCTACCCGCCCGGCCCGGGCGGGCAGGCCGACGGCGCGCTGCGGGCGCAGCGCGTGCACCTGGAGCAGCTGGCGACACTTCTGCCGGTGGTGGCGGTCGTCGATCAGTTCCAGCACTGGATCTACACCAACCCCGGGCACACCCGCGAGCAGCGCATGCGGCAATGGGAGGATCTCAACGACCGGTTCGGCGCGGCCGTCAACTGGGAGGGTCTCGAGGACTACCTCATGACCTCCTGGCACCGCATCCTGCATCTCTTCGGCGTGCCCTTCTACTACATCGAATACGGGATCGCGCAGCTCGGGGCGCTGCAGCTGTGGGCGAACTATCGGCGCGACGCGAAGAAGGCGATCGCCGACTACAAGTCGGCGCTGGCGTTGGGCGGATCGAGGCCTGTCCCCGAGCTGTTCAGCGCGGCGAGTCTCGAGTTCGACATGGGGCCGGGGATGATCGGGCGTGTCTGGCGCGAGGTGGAATCGGAGCTCCGCCGGCTCCCCGTGTGAGAGCGGTGCGCAGGCGTTGTGCTCAGGTGACAACGGCCGGAAAGCCGGTGGCGGTGTTTCCGAACAAGTTCCTGCTGAGAGCGGTTGTGACGGGCGCTCGGGAGAAGGTGCTCATGCGCGTGAATGGCGAGACACCCACCGGGAGCGATGCGCGTGATTCGCGGGAGAGGGCACGCGGCGACCCCGGAGCGTCGGCGCCGGACGATGTCGCCGCGGCGCTGGAGGTGGTGCGCAGCCGCGCCGGCGCGATGGCGTCCATGCCGGGTATGGGATGGACGGGCGACGATTCGTCGTTGGCGGGCGCGGCCGCGTTCTTCGGTGGGCGAGCGCTTGGGCAGGAACTCGGCCCGGAGACGGTGGGGATTGTCGGGGGGGCCAGCAGCGGTAAGAGCACACTGTTCAACAATCTGGTCGCGGGGGATGGACCTGCACTGCACACGAGCCTGGTCACGATGCGCGCGCACACGACCCGCGGGCCGGTCGCGGCAACCAGCGTGGGCGACACAGAGGCTTTCCGCCTCTGGGTAACTCGAGAAGGGTGGGGGGGTTGGGGGGGAACGTTCGGGGCAGAGGTCGCGCTCGCCGAGCCCGACGGGCGGACGACAGGAGATGAGCGACGGATGACGATGGTCCGCACGGGTCACGCGGGGCTGGAGGGGATGGTGCTGGTAGATACGCCGGACCTGACGTCGCTGGCCGCGAAGGATGCGGGGGACATCACGCGGGTGATGCTGCCGTGGCTGGACCGGGTGCTGGTGGTGGTCGACGAGGACCGGTGGTTCGACGACCAGGTTTTCGGGTGGCTGGCGGGGCGTCTGGCGGAGGTGGCGCCCGAGGCGGACCGGCTGGTGGTGTTCAACCGCACACAGCGGTCGGCGGTCGAGGCGCCAACCGAGCGTGGCCGGGAGGAGCGCGAGGTGCTGGCGCGCCGGGCGCAGGAGATCGGCGCGAAATGCGCCTTCATCGGCTACCAGGCGGGGCGGGGCCTGGTGCGCCTGGACGGGGTCGACGCGGGCGACGGCTTGCGGGAGATCCGTGGATGGCTGGCGCGCCGGCACGGCGACTCCGGGCGCTCGCGCGGGGAGAAGTCGCGCCTGCTGCTGAGCGCGGTGAACGAGCGCGCCGCGGCGGTGCTGCGAGAGAACTCGCGACGGCTCGAACTTCTGGCGCGCCTGCGCGACGCACAGGAGGCCGAGCTGGAGGTCTGGAAGCGATCGGACAAACGGATCGCCTACCAGGTCATGCTGACCGACCAGCAGCGGCAGCAGCTCGATCCGCTCTGGCAGTCGGTGATCAGGCCGGCGGTGTGGGCTCGAGAGTCGGGGCTGTCGCTGCTCCGTGGGCGGAGGGGCCGGTCGAACGTGCTGCGGGCGGGCGAGGGATGCACGGGTGCTGACGGACCGGGTGCGGAGGAGCCGGGACTGGCCCAGCGCGGACGGCGGTATTTCGCCGATCAGCTCGAGCAGGCGGCCGAGTGCCTGCGGTCGTGCGCACTGTTGAGCGAGCTGTGCGCCGGCGCCGGGCCCAACGGGGATCTGCTCGGCGCCGCCGATGAGGTCGTCGCGCGCCAGACCGAGCTCGGCGACGCGCTCTCGCGGGTCTGCGAGGAGGCGTTCGATGCCTTCGCCGAGCGATTCGAGGAGGAGGCGCGGGCGCTCAAGGTGGGGACGCTCTCGTCGGGGGCGGCGGTCATCGGCGCAATCGTCGGCGGGCTGATCACGCTGCCCGCGGGTGGGCTGGGCGTGCCGGCGGGGGCGGCGATCGGCGCGGCGATCGGCGCTTCGGCGTCCCTGGCCGGAGCGCGGAGCGTCTACAGGCTGGCGCGCCTGCTGGCCGGCACGCCCGAGCTCAAGGCGATGTGGACATCCATCGGCGGGTTCCGCATGGGGCTGGAACAAGCGCAGGCGCGCGTGCGCGACGCCGTGCTCGACGCGGCGCGTTCGCGGGTGATCGAGCCGCACGACCCGCTCTACGGCGCGCTCGACCGGCTCCGCGCCGTCCCCACGCCCCGCACGAGAGCTTCGACGGGAGGACGAGCATGACCCCCCGTTCCGCCCCGAGCCCGCCCGGGCCCGGCCCGGCGACCGATGCCCGTGTCGCACGGGTCGAGGCCGTGAACGAAGAGCTCTCGCGCCTGCTGGGCCGCCCACCGACGCGCCTGCTGAGCGCGGGAAGGCCGGTAGCGACCGATGGTCTGATCCTGTGCGGCGTGCTGGGCGCCAAGGACGTGGGCAAGTCGTCGCTCATCAACGCGCTCGCGGGATGCGACGTGTGCGAGCCCGAGCCCGAGGTGGCCGAGGGAACGTTCGGCGCGGTTGTCTACGCGCACCGGGAGTGCGTCGACGACGCGTGCCGGCGCCTGGCGGGGCTGACGCTACAGCGGGTTGTCGGCCACGACCTGGAACAGGTGCGGAACCTCGTGCTCGTCGACCTTCCGGATTTCTCGAGCACGTTCCGGTCGCACCTGCACGTGGTGCGCGAGGCCGTGCCGCGACTGGACCGCGTCGTGTGGCTGTGGGATCCGATCGTCGCGGGCGACCGGTCGTACAGCGAGCGTATCGGTCGGGTGGTGAAGGACGCGCGGAACGTGTGCCTGGTGCTGAACAAGATCGACCTGATGCTGCGCGATGAGCCGGAGGCTTCGGAGGTGGCCCGTCCGCCGCGGCGCGAGGCGGCGCGACGGTTGTGGGAGCGGTGGCGGGAATGGTTCGAGCGGTGCACGCGGGGCGTGGTCCAGGAGAGGGAGGAGGACAGGCCGCGCATCGATCCTCGCGTCTTCCTGGTATCCGCGGTCTGCGCCGCGCCGGAGCTGCTGGTGGCTTCCGTTGTCAACTCCTGGGGCCAGGCCGAGGCGACCCGGGATCGACATGAACAGGAAATGGTGCACGAGATAGGCCGGCTTGCGGCTTCCGACCTCGAGAGGCTGCGTGACATCCTGCTCTCACCGGTATCGGAGAGCGAGGCGGGGCTCATCAAGGCCTCCAACGTCGCGGCGGCGGTGGAGAGCGATTGCGCTCTGACGCGAGACCATTTCCAGCTGGAGCGGATGTCGAGCCTCGCCGCCCAGGCCCCGCGCATGATCGAGGACGAGCTCAACGCCGCGATGGACGCGCGGTTTGTAGAAATCGTCGCGCGGCGCCTGTCGCAGCGCGGGCGGAGCGATGCGGACCTGGCGCACGAGGTGCTGAGCGCCCGGTTGGAAGGGTGGCCGGTGCTGCCGGCGATCTACTGGGGTTCGCGCGGACCGGTGCGCTGGGTGGCGCGACGGGTCGGGGGAGACGGACGCGACGCCCCGGGGACGGGACGGGCGATCGTATCGAGGGGCACGATCGCGGACATGTGCCGCGTGGACGGCTCCAATCTCCAGGAGCGATTGCGGGGGTTGCTCGGGCGCGTGAAGGTGCGAATGGCGGACCTGCTCAGCGCCGTTCGCGAGCCGCCTCGATGGCCCGAGCCGGAGACCGCAGCGGAGCGCGTGGTCGCACGCCTGGAGGAATCGAGCGACGCGGCCGATGAGCAGGTCGTGCGTACGTGTATCAATCCTCGCAGGCGCCGGCCCGGGCCTTTGCGCCGGTCGCTGGTGTGGTTCATCCTGGCATGGTTCACACTCGCACAACCGGTGCTGCACGGGGCGCTCTTGATGCTCTCGGGGGCGCCGGACCTCACGGGCGCGGGTGCCACTGCCGGCGATGACGGCGGGTCGCACCTGGGCACGATCCTGCACGGCGCCGCCATTGTTGTCGGCGCGCTCGGGCCGGTCAGCCTGCTGTTGGGGCTGGCCGTGTCGGGGCTGGTCTACGTCTTCTGGTTGGTGGCGATGTTCGCGCGGGCGGTCCGAGATGTGCGGGCGGCCAGGCGAGAGGGCGTGCCCGGACCGGTCGACGGCTCGGTAGGGGGAACGTACGCCGTCCGGCTGGTGGCGGTGCTGGACGAGGAGGTGCGTCGTCCGCTGGCCGAGCCGATAGAGGCTCTTGCGGCGCGGCTCCGATTGTGCGAGGATGAACTCTCCGCGGCCGGTCGGTCGCGCTGAAACCGGCGGGCGTGTAATCGGAACAAGGCCCGTACGCTGTCGCTGTGCCGGAGGCGCTCCGCGCCGGATTCTCCTCGGTACACACGACGGTGCTGATTCTCATTGGAGGCGGCCATGACATCGACGGCGATACGGACGACGGCTCGGGCGACCCTCGGTGTCGCGCTGATGACGGCGGCAACGTTCCTCCAGGGGTGTTTTCTCGGCGACGTTCACTTGGAACAGGAAACCCGCTCGGTCGAGGTCGCGCACGTCGCGGCCAGGCCCATCGACGTGACGACCAACAATGGGCGGGTGGATGTCGCTGCAGATCGGACCGTGGACAAGGTGGTCATCAAGGCGACCGTGAAGGCTCGCACGCCGGAACGGCTCGCGCAGGCGAAGGTGACGGCGACGCGCGACGGGCAAGGGGCGTTGATCGTCGGCGTCGAGTGGCCCGGCGGGCGCCCGCAAAACAACGAGGGGTGCGCATTCGACATCAGGCTTCCTGATGCGAGCGGCGTTCGGATCGACACGTCCAATGGCGAGGTGCGCGTCTCGGGCCTTTCCGGCGTCGCCGAGCTCAACAGCTCCAATGGCGGGATCACCGTGACACGCCACGACGGCAGCGTGAACGCCCGGACCAGCAACGGGGCGGTCGAGATGTCGGACGTCTCGGGTGATGTGGGAGCGCACAGCAGCAACGGCGGCATACACGTTGCCGGGGCTGGCGGCCGAGTGAGCGCCAAGACGTCGAACGGGGGCATCAGGGTTGTTCTGACCGATTCGGCCCCCGGGCCGGTGCGGGCCGAAAGCTCCAATGGCGACGTGGTGCTGGTGCTGGGGCCGTCTTTCAAGGGCCGGCTGAAGCTCGGGACCGATAACGGCTCGGTGAAGATGGACCCCGCCCAGGCAGGAACGCACGTGCGGGTCGTCTCGCAGAAGCGGACGTCCGCGCTTCTGGCAGTCGGGCCGGACACCGAAGCCGGGTCCGAGGAAAGCACCGCCGGGACGAGCAATGGCGACGTAGAGGTGCGGTTCGTGATTCAGGCGGGCACGCACTGATCGGTCTAGACGGTGGTCTTCCGGCCCGGAAGCCGCGCGAGCGGGGTGCCCGACCGTCGTAACGGCGGTCGGCCGCCGCCCTTCATTGACTCACCCCGCACCTACCCCTACCCTTTCCCGCCTTTTCCCGGCGCGACGCCGGACCCCTCGTGCAGGGTCGCTCGAGGGAGGCCACGCATGGTCTTCTTTAGGCGGCGTCGTGCGATTTTCCGCCCGGCACGCTGGTTTCTGGAGCCGCTCTCATGCTTCCTGCATTCCGCCAGAGCTACGGTCGGACTCGTCGGCGCCGTTCGCACCACGCCATGAAGAGCGTCAAGCCGACGGTCTGCCCGTTGAGCGGCATGCCCAAGATGCACCACCGTGCCTGCAACGAGTCCGGGTACGTCCGCCCCGGCCTGAAGATCAGCGTCCCCAAGCTCGGGATCGGCGTCGACAAGGACTGATTCCATGCGCCTCGCCGTCGACGTCATGGGCGGCGACCACGCGCCCGACGCGATCATCAAGGGCTGCATCGACGCACTGCCCTTCCTGGCCGCCGACGACCGGCTCATCCTGGTGGGGAACCGGCGGGACATCGAAGAGATTCTCCGTGAGCGCGGCGTGCGCGACGATCGCGTGCTGATCGAGCACACGACCGAGGTCATCGGGATGGACGAGTCCCCCGTCGAGGCCGTGCGGGCCAAGAAGGACTCCTCGATCGTCCGCATGGCCCAGCTCGGCTCCCGGAAATCGGACAACGCTTGCGACGTCGTGCTCTCGGCGGGGAACACCGGGGCCTGCGTCTCGGCGGCCACGATGCACATGCGGCGGCTCCCCGGTGTGCATCGACCGGGCATCGCCGTCACGATCCCGGCGTTCCACGGCCCCGTGGTGCTGTGCGATGCAGGGGCCAATCCCGAGCCTCGCCCCAGCCACCTATGGCAGTACGGCCTGATGGCCGAGATCCTGGCCAAGCAGGCGCTGGGGATCACCCGGCCGCGCGTGGCCCAGATGAACATCGGCTCGGAGGAGGGGAAGGGGACGGGCCTGATCCACGCCGTGAACGATCTGCTCAAGGCGACGCCCGGGATGAACTACATCGGGTACGTGGAGGGACGGGACCTTTTCGACGGTGTCGCCGATGTGGTCGTCACCGACGGGTTCGTGGGGAACACGATCCTGAAGATGGCCGAGGGGCTGGCCAGATCGTTGTTCAGCGCGATCGCCCACGAGGTCTTCACGCAGGCACCCGAGCTGGGGATGCAGCTCGAGCCGGTGATCAAGGAGATCTACCGCAAGAACGACTACCACGAATACGGCGGTGCGCCGCTCTTGGGGGTGAACGGGGTGTGCGTGATCGCGCACGGATCCAGCGAGGCCCGGACGATCCGCGCGGCCATCCGCAACTGCAAGATGTTCCTCACCGCCGGGATCAACGACGCTATTGTCAAGCGGCTCGCCGAGGTCGAGCAGGTCGTCAAGCCCGAACGGGAATCCGCATGAGTCCTCCCCCACATTCCAGCTCGCCCGGCCGGCGGGTGATCCGCCCCGCCGAACCGCCGAAGATCGGCGTGCGGATCGCCGGCACCGGCTCGTGCCTTCCCCAGAACCGGTTGACCAACGCCGAGCTGATGCTGGTGATGGACACCAGCGACGAGTGGATCCGCCAGCGGACGGGTATCGGCGAGCGTCGCGTGGTGGACCAGACCAAGGGCGAGGGGACGACGACGCTGTGCGCCCAGGCGCTGCAGCGGGCCCTTGCCGACGCCAATATGGAGGGGAAGGACCTGGACCTGATCATGGTCGCGACCGTGACCGGGGAAATGACCTGCCCTTCCACCGCGTGCCGTATCGCCGCGATCGTGGAGGCCGGCAACGCGGGCGCCATGGACCTGCTGGCCGCGTGCAGCGGGTTCGTCTTCTCGCTGAACATGGCGCACGACATGATCCGGGCCGGGTCGCACAAGACGATCGCGGTGGTGGGGTGCGACGTGCTCTCGCCGCTGATGGACTATTCGGACCGGGGGCGCGGCGTGGCGATCCTGTTCGGCGACGCGGCGGGAGCGGCGATCATCCGCGCGACCGACGACACGTCCAAGGGAGTGATCGCGCAGGTGATGCGGGCCGATGGCACGCGATGGAAGGACCTGTACATCCCGCAGGTCCTGCGCGATTTCCCGGCGGGGGTGGACCGCACCGTTCTCCTGCCGCGCTGCCTGCAGATGAACGGGCGCGAGGTGTACAAGTTCGCGGTGACCACGTTCGCCAAGCTTATCGAGGAGACGCTCGAGAAGGCTGGCCTGTGCGCGGACGACATCGACCAGTACATCTGCCACCAGTCCAACGCGCGGATCCTGGAATCCGCAAGGGAGCGGTTCGGCCTCTCCACCGACAAGATGTACGTGAACATCGACCGCGTGGGGAACAGCTCCGCCGGGTCCGTGCCGCTGTGCCTGGACGAGTTGCGGAGCTCCGGCCGGGTGGCCGAGGGTGATGTGGTGATGTTCGTTGCATTCGGTGGCGGGCTGACGTGGGCGTCGAGCCTGTGGCAGCTGTGAGTCTTCGTCGCGTCGGCCCCATCGGACGGCCGGGGCGAGAGATCGGTTGCGCCGTCATTGCCGCGGGGCGAGGCGTAAACTGCACCCGATGAACCCCTCCCTCGTCATCCTCTGTCCGGGCCAGGGCGCTCAGGCGGTGAGCATGGGCAAGGCTTGGCACGCCGCGTCGCCGGAGGCACGTGCGGTCTTCGCGGCCGCGGACCGTCGGCTCGGCGACCGGCTCGGATCCCCCCTCAGCAGGATCTGCTTCGAAGGCCCCGCGGAACGGTTGAACCAGACCGACGTGAGCCAGCCGGCGATCTATGTGACTTCGGTCGCCTGCTGGCGAGCCCTCTTGGCCGCCAGGGGCGCGGGGGCGGATGCGGGGGTGAAGGAGGCCGGCGTGATCGCCGCCGCGGGCCTGAGTCTGGGCGAATATACGGCGCTGCACATCGCCGGCGCCTTCTCGTTCGAGGACGGCTTGGAGCTGGTTGTTCTCCGAGGCCGGGCGATGCAGGACGCCGCGGACGCCGCCCCCAGCGGCATGGTTGCGTTGATCGGCGCCGATGAGTCGCAGGCACAGGTGGTCTGTGATGAGGCTCGGGGGGATGAGGTGTTGGTGTGCGCCAACTTCAACGCTCCGGGCCAGGTGGTCATCAGCGGCAGCAAGGGGGCGTGCGCGCGGGCAGCCCAGGTGGCGGAGTCCAAGGGCCTGCGGGCCAGCGTGTTGGCCGTCGCCGGGGCGTTCCATTCGCCGCTCATGGCCTCGGCCGCGGATCGCCTGCGGGACGCCCTCGCCGGCACGCGGATCTTCCCGCCGCGATGCACCGTCATTTCCAATGTGACCGCCCTGCCGCACGAGGCGGGGACAGGCGGTACGATTGAGGACTTGATCCGTGCCCGGCTGGTCGATCAGCTCACCATGCCTGTTCGCTGGTCGGACGGGTGTAGCGGGCTGATTTCGCGCGTGGGCGCGCCGGACGGGGCGGCCACTCGGGGAGGGGGCGGTGCGGGCAGCGGGGGAGTGGCGGGGGTGGAGTGGCACGAGCTTGCCCCGGGCAAGACGCTCTCGGGCCTGATGAAGCGGATCGATCGTTCCGTCAAGGTGGAGTCACACGATGAGCCAGTCACGACAACGCACACGTAGGTTCCGGCGGGTGATCACGACCACGCTGGCTGTCGCCGTCATGGCGCTGGCCGCGGCGTGCTCGAAGAAGAAGCCGCCACCTCCGTTGCCGCCGCCGCCGCCGCCGCCGCCACAACCCGCGCCGGAGCCGGTGTCGTTCGACAGCATCTCCCAGGAGATGAAGGCCGACCCGCGGGTGCAGTTCGCCGGCGGCCTGGCCATCACCGATGAGTCGGTAGCGCGCGCGGTGATCTCTCTGGCCGACGCGATCGCACGCGGAGATATCTCCAAGCTCGACCCCCTGCTCTCGCAACCCGCCAAGAACGTGGTGAAGTCGCTGCAGGAGAGCGGCGAATGGTCGACCGCGACCAAGGACATCGAGGCCGTGCGCGTGGTCTACGCCGCCTCCAGCGGGGGCGCGACCAGCGGCGTGCTCGAGCAGATCGGGGCGATGCTCTCCGGCACGATGACGCCCGAGGTGATGACGCAGATCGCGAGTGCTATCACGCAGTCCGTGACGGCCGCCGGTGCACCGCCGATCGACGCCGCGTCGATCGCTACGCCGGAGAAGATCAAGGAGCAGTGGGACAGGATCATGACCGATCCCGCCTACGAGATGGCGAAGGCGCAGATCCAGACGGCCCTGGCCTCGCTCCCGGGACTCGAGACGGGCCCGGAGGGGCAGTTCCTGGTGATCACCGCCGTGCAGGATCCTTCCGGCGCCTACCTGCTGGGCTGGGGCGCCGACCAGGCCTTCGGAACTTGGGTGTTCACCAACTCGGCGACGGTGCCCGATGTGAAGCCCCGCGCCGCCGATTTCGACACGGTCGGTCCCTCGGGCTTCGCCAGCGCCAGCGGTGCCGCGCTCACCCCCCCGCCCGAGGCTAAGGCCCCCGACAAGCCCGCCGAACCCGCGGGCGAGAAGCCCCCGCCGGACAAGCCGAAGGATCCCAACCGCAAGAACACACCCAACGGGCCTGTGAACATTCCGCAGCCGCCCCCCGGTGGCGGGTGAGAACGGGCACCTTCGGCCCGACACGCATGTCCTTGCAATCCCACGGTGATTGTCGCCCGTCCCGGCGTCTTGGCGCATCCTGAGCCCATTCCCCATGACCGACAAACGCGTCGCCATCGTCACCGGTGCCAGCCGCGGTATCGGCAAGGCCATCGCTCTTCGCCTCGCCAGGGACGGGCGCCACGTCGCTCTGGTTAGCCGCACGGAGGGGCCGCTGAACGATCTCAAATCGCAGATCGAGTCGCGGGGCGGCGCCGCCACGGCGCGGGCCGTTGACATCGCCGACTCCGGCGCTTGGGGGAAGGCCGTCGACGACATCGCCGCCCAGCTCGGGCGGATCGACATCCTGGTCAACAACGCCGGCATCACCAAGGACGGCTTGGCCCTGCGCATGTCTGACGAGGACTGGAACGTGGTCATCCAGACCAACCTGACCTCCGCCTTTGTCGCGATCCGTGCCGCTGCGAGGTCCATGATGCGCGGCAAGTTCGGTCGCATCGTCAACATCTCCTCGACCTCGGGCATGGTGGGCAACGCCGGACAGGCGAACTACGCCGCGGCCAAGGCGGGGCTGATCGGGCTCTCGAAGACAATCGCCCGGGAGCTGGGCTCCAAGGGGATCACCTGCAACGTGGTTGCACCCGGGTTCATCCAGACCGACATGACGAGCGACCTGCCGCAGCAGGTGAAGGACCACGTGCTGGGTCTGACGCCAGTCAAGCGGTTCGGCACGGCCGACGACATCGCGGCGACTGTCGCCTACGTAACCTCCGACGAGGCGGGGTTCCTCACCGGTCAGGTTATCTGCGTGGACGGCGGGATGACGATGTGCTGAGGACCGGAACGCGCGTGCAGGGGTGTACCATTCGGGCATGCCCGGTCGGACCAGTCATGCCGAGGAAGACGCCCGGTTCCGCCTCAGGCGAGCGGGCCTGCGCGTGACGGGAACCCGTCTCCGGGTCATCCGCGCCTTGCAGTCGGGCGACACGCCCCTCAATGCCCAGGAGATCGTCGGGCGGCTGGGCGACGAGGTTGACCGTGTGACAGTCTACCGCACGCTCAACACACTGGTGGACCGCGGCATCGCGCACCGGGTGAATCCCGGCGATCGGGTCTTCCGCTTCGGCCTCAGCCCGGGTGTGGGCGCCGGTGCCGGCGGGAGCGCACACGGCCACCCGCACTTCGTCTGCGACGAATGCGGGGCCGTGGAGTGCCTTGAGGACGCCGAGGTGATCGTCAAGCCTCGTGCCGCCGCTCGCACGCGGGGCAAGTCGGCCGCCGCGCGACGCACACCCGCCTTCCGCGTCAGCCAGCAGGAGGTGCTTCTGCACGGCACCTGCGGGGACTGCACGACGCCCTCCGCGGGTTCGTCGCGAAAACCCGCGCGGGCGCGCCGACCCGGCAGCTCGGCCTGAGGTCGCCCGACCGGTCCGCACTCAGAAGTGGTCGGTCATCCACGGCGTCGAACCGGCGAATATCGCCGCGGCCACGCCCACGGCGTCGTCGTCGCCTTCCAGCTCACCGATCGCGCGCAGTGCCCACGGGGACACAAAGCCGGTGTAGAGGCCCGCCAGCGCGGTGATCCCCAGCCGGATCGTCCCCGGTGCGCGCCCGGTGTCCGACCCCTTCTCCGCGGTCACTTCGGCCTCCCCGCCCTCGACGCGCAGCGTGTAGGCCCCATTGTTGGGCGCGATCACCGCGTCATGCACCTCCAGGCGCAGCGACCCCCGCACGGGCGCGCCGTAGCCGCGCGCCGCCAGGGCGGCGCGGACGTTGGTGATCCGCACCATCCAGTGGTCCTTGAGTGTGGGCCTGTAGATCTGCTCCGGGAGCATCATCAGCAGGTGGTGGCACGGGCCGCAGCACCAGGTCATCTCCGGCGCCATGGTGGCGTACCCCGCCAGGAACGACCACAGCGCCCGCCCCGCAGTGCCGGTCGTGCACGCCATGTCGTGCACCTGCACCTCGTGGCGTCCGCCGATGGGGATCGCGGGCAGGTGCTGCGAGAGGAAGACGTACCCCTGCATCGTGCCCGCTTCGTCCTCGACGACAAACGCCCGCGCGGGCTCCGTGCGCGTGGGCGGCGGGCGTTCGATCCGGTCCCAGATGACCGCCGAGCGGTCGAGGTTGCCGTCGAAGTTCCGCGAGACGAACCTGTACAGGGCCTGCACCGGCGCGCGGTCGGCGTCCACCATCGGGCGGACCCGCGCCCCCGCGCTGCTGGGTTCGTGCGAGCGGCGCCCCACCCTATGCAGCGGAAGGCGGACTTCGTAGCGGTGGCCCGCCTGCTCGTAGCCAACGGCGCGGTAGAGCCTCTGGATCGCCGGGTAGAGCGTGGAGATCGGCACGGCGTGCCCGTGCATCTCGGCGAGCGCGCGGCGCATGAGCTCGGTGGCGACGCCGCGCCCGCGGGCCTCCGGCGCGACCCCGACCGCCGCCACGCCCCACATCGGTACGCTCCGTCCGCCGAAGAACTGGCCCATCGGCAGCAGGATGAGCCCCGCCTGCACGCCGGCGCTGTCCGCGAGGACCCGGATGTTGCCGCGATCATGGCGGCCCACCCACGCCGCCGACTCGCTCTCCGGCCGTCCGAACGAGTGCGCCAGCACCCGTGCGTACGCGGTGGCCTCGGCGTCGGTGTTGAGCACGGTGTAGTTCATCTCTCGAAGCTCAGATCGCCCGATCATCCGCCCGTCAGCACCTTTGCCAGCACGTCCAGACCGCGGGCGAGTGTCGACTCGCTCGCGGCGTAGCTGAGCCGGAAATGCGTGTCCCGCGCCGAGAAGACGTTCCCGGGGATCAGCAGCAGGTTCTTCTCGACGCACCGGCGCACGAACTCATCGCCGGAGATCCCCAGCGTCGCCGGGATCCGCGGGAAGACGTAGAACGCTCCCCCCGGGGTCGCCACCTCCGTCACGGGGCGCAGGCGATCGAGGACCATGTCGCGCCGCCGCCGGTAGCTCTCGACCATCGGGGTCATGTCGACGTCCAGCGCCGCCGCCGCGCCCCACTGCAGCGCCGAGGGAGCGCACACGTACGTGTACTGCTGGAGCTTGAGCATCTCCTCGATGATCCTGCGCGGGCCCGCGGCGTAGCCGAGGCGCCACCCCGTTATGCCGTAGGTCTTCCCGAACCCCCGCACCACCAGGACGTCCTCCTCGGCGCCGGCGAACCGCGCGGGGCTCGGGCACACCTTGAGGCCGCCGGCGGCCCGCCGCCCGGCGGCTCCGTTCTCCCGCGGCTTGGGCTCCCGGGCGTCCTGGTAGGTGAACTCGTCGTAGATCTCATCGCTGATGAGCAGCACGCCGCGCGCGCGGCAGAGCTCCAGCAGCTCGCGGCATTCGCTTGTGCCGGCCACCACGCCGGAGGGGTTTCCCGGCGAGTTCAGCAGCACCGCTTTCGTGCGCGCCGTGATGAGCGGTTCAACACGGGCGGCGGTGAGCCGGAAGTCCGGGTACGTGTCGCACCGCACCGCCTTCGCTCCCGTCGCCGTCGCCAGGTGCGGGTAGAGCACGAAATACGGGTCGGGGATGATCACCTCGTCCCCGGGGTTGATCAGCGACATGAACGCCAGCCACAGCGCGCCCGACGTGCCCGAGGTCACGATCAGCCCGGGGCTCTCCAGCGCGGCTTCCGGGCGTGAGAGAGGGTTGACCATCCAGCCGAGATCTTCGTGGAGACGCTCGGCCAGTTTCTCGCGCAGGAGCGGGATGCCCTGGGTGACGGTGTAGCCGTTGCGGTCGGCGTTGATCGCGTCGATCGCCGCTTGCTTGATGGGCGCGGGCACCGGGAAATCGGGCTGGCCGATCGACAGGTTGATCGGGTCCTTGAGCTTGGCGCCCAGGTCGAAGACGCGTCGGATGCCCGAGGCGTCGATCAGGCGCGAGCGATCAGCGATGAGGCGCTCGATGTCCATGCAGCATCCACAACGGGCCGCGACCATCCGGCGGCACACCGAACAAGCGACCGCCACCGACGCGACGAATCAGGCCGGCGCAGGGGGGGCCGGTAACGATCACTTCTTCCCGACGCGCGTCTTGGCCAGCCCCGTCGGCCTGGCCTTCGACGTGTCGAGTTTCTTCTCGGCGATCAGCCTATCGATCCGCTCGGTGCGGGTGAGTACACTGCGGGACTGCGAGAGGTTGCCGGAGGTCTTCAGCGAACGGTCGAGGCTCATGGTCGATTCCTGGCCGGGCGGCTGCCCGGGTGTGGTTCTCTTCGCGTCGGTCCGCAGGTGCCCCCAAGCCCGAATCTTTGACCGCCGGCGCGCCCGGGGCCACTGCCGGCTCTGGTTCCCGAGGCCAGAAGGCTATTTGTTGTACTTGTCCCAGCCGCAGCTGGCGAAGTCCGACGACCCCTTCTGCTCGGTCTTCCAGCGGCGGCCGATCTGCTGCACCTTGGCGATCAACCCCTGCCGCTCGGCGCCCCGCTTGTACTCGTCGGACGTCAGCCCCTGGCGCGCGATCACGCACCAGAGCGACCGGGGCTTGGCCAGGAGGCTCGCGGCCTCCTCCCCCTCGGGCGCCACCACCACCGCCGGCACGCCGTTCTGCGACAAGAAGGCTGCCGCGGCCTGGGCGTCCTTCAGCAGCAAGCGTTCGATGACCAGGTAGTTCACGCCGACCTCGCGCGGGTCGTCGCCGAAGACGGCGCTGGTCTGTTCCTGCTGCGCCGGCGGTGCGGCGGGCGTCTTGGGCTTGGCGGCGGTCCCGGCCCCGTCGATCGGCGATGTCCTCGGCGTCGGCGTCTTCGGGGTCCGGTCCGTCGGTTGCAGGCCGGTCTTCCCGTCCACCGCCCCGTCCGGTGGGGGAGCCTGCTTGGGGCCGAGGAGGCGAGCTTGCTCGTGCTTGGCGCCGCTCTGATAGGCCACCACCCACGTGAGCACGACCAGCGAAGCAGCGATTCCCAAGGCGATCCAAAGGGACGACCCTGTCAGGCTCAACGTGGAGGGTCCCCGACTGTCGCGGAGTCCGATCGGTCCGTTCATCTCCGGGACTGGAGCAGGCTCGATGGGGGGCGCATCCGGAAAGCGCGGGAACGCCGGCGCCGCCACCGCCCCCCGGCTCGGGCGTGAAGCGCTCAGCATGGGTGAGCCGCCCCCGATCCCTGTCCCGGGCCGCTCGGGCCCACTCCCCCCCGCGCCTCCGGGGCCCGTGCGCCGCGATGTGTCTCGCATGAGCTCGAACAGCGGCGGGGATTTGCGGTTTCGTCCCATTGACGTGGATTATCCGCCCCCCGCGCGATCCGAGCAACGCCGCTCATGCCCCTCCCCTGCGATTTCACATCGACCCTTCCGCCCCTGTTCGTATACTCTCCCCGCATGTCCATCCGCTCCGAAGACATCGCTCCGATCGCGCCCCCGAGGCTCACACGCCTTCAGAACGCCTACCTGCCGGAGGTCTTCAAGGGCTTCGGCACCACGATGCGGCATTTCTTCACGTCTTTCGGCCAGGGGCGCACCAGCCGCACCATGCAGTATCCGGAGGAGCGGAAGGAGCATCGCAAGCCGGAGGACGGCGGCATGGAGCCCCGGAACTTCCGCGGCGTGCACCGCCTGAACCGCGACGAACAGGGGCGCGTGAAGTGTGTCGCGTGCATGATGTGCCCGACGATCTGTCCGGCGCACTGCATCCACATCGAGGCCGCGGAATCGCCGTGGGATGATCGCGAGAAATACCCCAAGAAGTTCGAGATCGACGAGCTGCGCTGCATCTTCTGCGGGATGTGCGAGGAGGCGTGCCCGGTGGATGCCATCGAGCTCACGACCGAGTACGACGTGGTCGGCCTTTCACGCCACGAGATGGTCTTCGACAAGGAGAAGCTCCTGAACGTGTACGACGTGACGATCGGCAAGAAGCCGATGTGACCGTCGATTTGAGGCCGGTGGCAATGTTGGCAATATTGGGGAAATCTTGGCGGATTTCTCGGTGATTTGCGAAGATTCCCCGGTGGCATTGTTGGGCGGGGTTGGCAATGTTGGGCGTAGCCGTCGGGGGAAGGGAGACTGGGAGAGTGGGGGTGAATCTGCCTGCTTCAGGGGATTTTTGCTGCTCGGGCTCTGGCGTTGGGAAGAGAAGTTCGTTGGCGTCCTTAGGCGTCGAATGGGGCCGCCGTGGCTCTCGGCAACGCGGGCGCGGAATGAGCGCCGGTTCGGGATATCAAAGAGTAATCGCACCAGCTCAATGACTGCCGATGCCAACCCTATCACACGCAGAACAAGCGTGCAAGGAAAATGTTTGGTTTTCTTGCTCAGGTCGCTTTGGTCTACCGCCGACGCCTGCGGAGCCCCACGAGCCCACCGAGGCTTAGAAGGGCCGCGGTTGCGGGTGCCGGCACGTTTACGCCGAGCAGCATCGCGTACGTGAACTGCGACTGGTGGCCGGTGCCGTTGAACCCGGCGTCGCCCGCACCCGTCACGGCGACTCGGTAGGTTCCGGTCGTGGTGAGCGGGCCCGAATCGAGGCTCACCGTTCCGGCGCTGGTCGCCGTCGCGATGAGCACGCCCGACGGATTGAACAGCCCCACCATTGAGTCCGCCGAGGCGGGTGTGCTGTCAAAGAGGGAGATCAGCACCCGGTACCCGCTCTGTGCGACGGGGAAGGCGAAGAAGTCGATCCCGTGGGTGGTCGTGTCGCCGCCGCCGGGCCCGATCGCGCCGTCGATCAGCTCGCCGCCGGGAAAGTCGCCAGCGGGCAGAACCTGGGCGGTCGGGAAGGTATCGTTCGGCTCGGCCTCGAAGACGATCTGGGCCTGAGCGAGGCCCGCGAAGCCGAGTGCCGCCAAAGATCCGGCTGCAACGAAGAGTCGAGTACGCATGATCTCCAGCTCCCGGCAAATAGACAGGAGGCACACCGGTGACGCGCAACGACGAACGCGCACCGGTAGCGGGCTGATCCGCGCTCTCTCTGTTTGGGTAGTGACCGGTAGGTGCCGAGTTCTCCGGCTCGGCACCCCAAGAATACACATAGAGCGTGCCGACGCAAGCAAATTTGGACGCAATTTGCCTTGACACGACTACTGATGTCCAGATAAGCAAGCGCGGCGATCAGTCGGCAAGGCGTGCCAGTTCGTCCCTGAACCGTGCTGCGGCATCGCTCACCGTGCCCCTCCATCCGGACCCTGCCGCTGCTGGGTAGATCACCGAGCGGCTGGCGGAGACGAGCACGCCTCCCTCGGCCGGCCCTGGGGCACCCGGACGCAACAGCGACCGGCAGTCCTCGAGCGTCCCCCCTTGCGCACCGTAGCCGGGCACCAGAAAGATCTGGTCGGGCATCCTGGCCCGGAGGGCCCTGCCATCGGCGGCCTTGGTGGCGCCGACAACCGCGCCAACGTCGCTCAGCCCGCGCCGGCCGCGCCGACCCCTGCCCAGCGTCGCGACGATGTCGGCCATCATTTCGGCAACGGACCGACCGTCCGCGAGGCGCTGCGATTGGACGGCGTCCGAGCCGGGGTTGCTGGTCCGCACGAGGACGAAGACCCCGCGGCCGGGCCTGAGGAACGGCTCGATCGTGTCAGGGCCGAGATAGCCCGAGACGGTCATCGCATCGGCGGCGAGAGACGGCTGCTCGGACCCCATCGCCGCGTGCGCATAGTGCTCGGCGGTGAAGCCGATGTCGCCCCGCTTGGCGTCCAGGACGACCAGCAGCCCGCGTGAGCGAGCCGCCGCGATGACCTCGCGGAGCGCCGCGAAGCCGGGAGCGCCGTGCCTCTCGAAGCACGCCGATTGCGGCTTCACGACGCCGACGAACGGCTGCACGGCGTCGAGCACGCCCATGCAGAACTCGCTAATCATGTCGGCGGGAGCGGCGTTTTGCCGCCGGATCTCCTCCGGGAGCATTTCGAGCACCGGGTCCAGCCCCACGCATGCGGGCGACCCGACCCGCTCGATCGCCGCGGCCAACCGATCCGAGAACGCCTCGAGCATCCGGATTCCCCTGCTGTGCTGAAACCCCCGGCCCCCGCCATGGCCGAGAAGGATAACCGCGCTGGGGACAGGCGAGGTGCAGGTGGGTGCGGTGCGGATGGGACGAATGGGACTCATGGGACGAATGGGGCGCGGAGGACTTAGACTGTCGTCACATGATCACCCTCACCCGTGACGAATCCCGCGTGCTCGGCGTGCTGATCGAGAAGGCCCAGACGACGCCCGCGCAGTACCCGCTGACGCTCAACGCGCTCGTGGTCGGCTCCAACCAGAAGAACAACCGCGACCCTGTCACGAACTTCGACGAGGAACGCGTCTTCGACGCGGTCGACTCCCTGCGCACCAAGGGCCTCGTCCGCGAGCTGATGCTCTCGGGCAGCCGCGTGCCCAAGTACCGTCATGTCGCCCGCGAGGTGCTGAGCGTGACGACGGAGGAGCTGGTGATCCTCGCCGAGCTCCTCCTGCGCGGCCCGCAGACCGTGGGCGAGCTCCGGGGACGGGCCTCGAGGATGCACCCGCTGGAGTCGCTGGAGTCGACGCAGGCCGTGCTCAACGGGCTGATCGCCCGCGCCGAGCCGATGCTTCGCGATTTTCCGCCGTCGCCCGGCTCGCGCGCCAAGCGGTACGTCCAGCTGCTCTGCCCGGAGCTCCATCCGCTCGACCACGTCTCCCAGGGCACGGACTCCGCCGACGATTTTTCCGCCCTCCCCGCGCGCGCCGGCGACCAGGCCCCCAAGGGCCTGGTCGAACGGGTAGACCAGTTAGAGTCGGAGGTCCGCCAGCTCAGGCAATCGGTGCTGAAGCTTGCCTTGTCGCTGGGCGAACAGGACGTTGCCTCGCAGATATGACGCAGCGGAGCCGCTCTTCACGGGGCTCGCCCGTGCCGTCATCCCGCCTTGGCCCAGTGGGTCTCAAGGAGGCCCAGGCGGATCAGGAACGCCGTGGACTCCTCGACCTCGAACGGGGTGAAACGGGCAAGGCACGCCGGCTGGGCCGCCGTGCCCATCAGGCTCGGCGGGTATGGCACGTGACGCACGGACCCCCCCTTACTTCCTGCGTCGTCGATCATCTCGCGGATCGCGTGCACGACGGCGTCGGCCGTCTCGCAAAGACGATCGGCACTGAGCTGCTTACGAGGGTCGGTCATGGTGCTGGTCTCCTTTCGATCAGTCCAAGCTCCAACACGGCCTTCTTATCGGCGCGTGGGCGGCCCTGATCCACAGCTACGATGCCGGAACCCGCGCCAGATCGCACAGAATGCATGAGGCGCAGCTGTTGCTACCTACCCTGAAACGGCGGCGATACAAGGCCCGAACGGAGCGATTCGTCGCGTGCGGCGACGCTCCCCGCGCGACCGTGCGAGCAGAGGTCTCCATGGAACTGACCCCGCTGCGGTACTTCATCGCCATCGCCCGGGCAGGGCACATGACCAGGGCCGCCCGGACCCTGGGCGTCACGCAGCCCGCCCTGTCGGCGATGCTGCGCAAGCTCGAGGCCGAGGCGGGGGCCGATCTGCTCCACCGCACGGGCCGGGGGGTTGAGCTGACGGACGCGGGTCGCGTGTTCCTGCAGCACGCCGAGGAGGCGGTGCGCGGCGCCGATGCCGGCTTGAGGGCCGTGCGCGAACTCACCGGTCTTGAGCGAGGCTCCATCCGTGTGGGTGGCGGCGCGACGGCGATCACGTACCTTCTGCCGCGGGTCGTGTCGGCGTTCCGGCGGGCGCACCCCGAGCTCCGGTTCTTTGTTCGCGAGGCCGGGTCGTCGGCGGTGGCGGGGGCGGTGGCCTCGGGGGAGCTGGACTTGGGGATCATCACGCTGCCGCTCGGGCAGGCCGGCGACGGAGACCTGCTCACGATCAGGCTCGTCGAGGATGAGCTGCGGCTGATCGTGCCGCCCGGGCACGCCCTGGCCGGGCGCCGGCAGTTCCGCTGGGCCGATCTGGCGGGAGAGTCGATCGTTGCGTTCGAGGCGGGCACGGCGGTGCGCGCGGTGATCGACCGCTCTTCGGCTCGGGCGGGCGTCGCGCTCAACGTGGCGATGGAGCTGCGCTCGATCGAGTCGATCAAGCAGATGGTGGGCGCGCGGATCGGCGTCGGGTTCGTCTCGAGGTTCGCGCTGGGGGAGGGGGAGGGGCTGGTGTGCCGCGACGGAGGCCTGTCGCGCGAGCTGGCCGTGGTCCGCCGGCGGGACCGCATGCCGTCGGCGGCGGCCGCGGAGTTCGAGCGGAGGCTGCTGGCGGCGACGGCGAATCGGCATGCCGCCGGGGCGCGGGGCCGGAACGGCTCATAAACACGATTGATTGAACATGTAATCCTGATTGATTCGACTCATGCCGATAGGGCGCTACGGTAGGAGCATCAGGTCCGTTTATTCAGGAGCTGCCCATGCCCAGCCGCACCGACCCGTTCAACGCCCGCAGCACCCTCAAGACCGCCCACGGCGTGTACACCTACTACGACCTGGGTGCCCTGACCCGTCAGCGGATCGGGCACGTGGATCGGCTCCCGTATTCCATGAAGGTCCTGCTGGAGGCGATGCTCCGCAACGTGGACGGGTTCATCGTGGTGGCCGACGACGTCTCGGGCCTGGCCAACTGGAGCGCCGCGAAGCCCGCGCAGGAGGAGCTGCCGTTCATGCCCGGGCGCGTGGTTCTGCAGGATTTCACCGGCGTGCCGTGCGTCGTGGACCTGGCCGCGATGCGGGGCGCGATGAAGCGGCTCGGCGGCAAGGCGGGGGCGATCAACCCCCTGGTGCCGTGCGATCTGGTCATCGACCACTCCGTGCAGGTCGACGCCTACGGCTCCGCCACGGCCCTGACGATCAACTCGCAGCGGGAGTTCGAGCGCAACCGCGAGCGGTACGAGTTCCTCAAATGGGGCCAGCAGTCGCTGACGAACTTCAGCGTCGTGCCACCGGCCACCGGCATCGTCCACCAGGTCAACCTCGAGTACCTCGCCAAGGGCGTGCTGACCAGGGTCGTCGACGGCGAGACCGTCGCCTATCCCGACAGCCTCGTCGGCACCGACTCGCACACGACGATGATCAACGGCCTGGGCGTCGTTGGCTGGGGAGTGGGGGGGATCGAGGCCGAGGCGGTCATGCTCGGCCAGCCGATCTACATGCTCACCCCCGAGGTCATCGGCTTCCGCCTCAAGGGCAGGCTCGCCGAGGGGGCGACCGCCACCGACCTGGTCCTCACCGTCACCGAGATCCTCCGCAAACGGGGCGTGGTCGACAAGTTCGTCGAGTTCTTCGGGCCCGGCCTGGCGGCGCTGACCGTGCCCGATCGCGCGACGATCGCCAACATGGCCCCCGAGTACGGCGCCACGATCGGCTTCTTCCCGGTCGACCAGCAGACGCTGGATTACCTCCGGTTCACCGGGCGCGACGGCAAGACCGTCGCCCTGGTCGAGGCCTACTGCAAGGCCAACGGGATGTTCTGGACTCCCGGTGTTCCCGAGCCGGAGTTCACCGACGTCATGGAACTGGACATCGGCACGGTGCAGCCATCTCTGGCCGGTCCCAAGCGCCCGCAGGACCGCGTGCTGCTGGGCCAGATGCAGTCGGTCTGGCACAAGGACCTTGTGGACTCCTTCGGCAAGAAGGTCCCCAGCGAGGCCGTGCGGCTGGACCGCTGGGCCGGCGAGGGTGGCGCGGCGACGGCCCAGGTCAACGGCCCCAACGGCGGCGCCGACCAGGGCCTGAAGGGCGTGCCGGTCAGTCTGAAGCGGAAGACGTTCCGCCTCCACCACGGCGACGTGGTCATCGCGGCGATCACCTCGTGCACGAACACGAGCAACCCCGATGTCATGATTGCCGCGGGCCTGGTGGCGCGCAAGGCCGCCGCGAAAGGCCTGGCGAGCAAGCCGTGGGTCAAGACCTCGCTGGCCCCGGGCTCCAAGGTGGTCACCGAGTACTACAACAAGGCGGGGCTCACCAAGGACCTGGAGGCCCTGGGCTTCTATACGGTCGGCTACGGGTGCACCACGTGCATCGGCAACTCCGGCCCGCTCCCCGATGAGATCGCCGCGGCCGTGAAGTCCGGCGACCTCGTCGTGGCCTCGGTGCTCAGCGGCAACCGCAACTTCGAGGGGCGAGTCCACCCGCAGGTGAAGGCCAACTACCTGGCCTCGCCGCCGCTGGTTGTGGCCTACGCGATTGCGGGCACGGTGGACATCGACATGCAGACGCAGCCCCTCGGGAACGGGAAGGACGGCAAGCCGGTGTTTCTGCGCGATGTCTGGCCGACGCACGCCGAGGTCATGGCGGTGAAGCAGCAGGCCGTCACCCCGGAGCAGTTCCGCTCGCAGTATGCCAACGTTTTCACCGGCAACCCGACTTGGAACGCGGTGCCCGTCAGCAAGAGCGAGCTGTACCGCTGGGATGCGAAGAGCACCTACATCCAGGATCCGCCCTACTTCGAGGGCCTCCGCGAGCACCCCGACCCGATCAGGCCCATCAAGGGCGCCCGGTGCCTGGTCCTTGTCGGCGACTCCGTCACCACCGACCACATCTCCCCCGCCGGCGATATCGCCGAGGCCAGCCCGGCCGGACAGTACCTGCTCCAGCAGGGCGTCAAGAGGAGCGAGTTCAACTCCTACGGCTCGCGGCGCGGCAACGACCGTGTCATGACCCGCGGCACCTTCGCCAACGTCCGAGTGAAGAACAAGCTCGCCAAGGAGGACGACGGGAAGATCCGCGAGGGGTGGTGGACCCGTGACTTCTCCGGCGCCGGGGGCGGGAAGATCGCGGCGATCTACGACGCCAGCGTGAACTACAAGAAGGAGGGGACGCCGCTGGTCGTGCTGGCCGGCAAGGACTACGGCATGGGCTCCTCTCGCGACTGGGCCGCCAAGGGGACGATGCTGCTGGGCGTGCGGGCGGTCATCAGCGAGTCCTTCGAGCGCATCCACCGCTCGAACCTGGTGGGGATGGGGGTGCTGCCCTTGAACTTCATGCCCGGCCAGACGGCCGCGACGCTGGGCCTGGACGGGACGGAGGCGTTCGACATTGTCCTGCCGCAGACGATCGAGCCTCGCTGCGAGGTGCCGGTGGTGGCGACCAGGGCCGATGGCAAGCAGGTGAAGTTCACCGCCCGCTGCCGCCTCGACGCGCCGGTGGAGATCGAGTACTACCGCAACGGCGGGATCCTGCAGACCGTGCTGAGAAAGCTGCTGAACGAGTCGAGACAGCCGGTAGGGGTGTAGCGAGCGCGGATGGGACCAAGGCTGATAGTGGGGACTGCGCAGGTGGCAGGCCGCTTGTGGCTACGCTCCCGGCGAGGGCAGCACCGGCGCACTGCCCGCAGGAGGGCCGGATCCTCGCCTCACCCGGGGGGCCACCGCTCGTACGGGAACTCCGCCGGCACGACCTCGGGGATGCCGCTCAGGTACCCCACCAGAAACTCGTACGCGTCCACTAGCCGCGGCCCCGGCCGGTTGAACATCTGGCCGCCGTCGACCAGCACAACGCGCCCGCGCTGCACGGCCGGCAGTTCACTCCACCATCGGCGCCGGGCCAGCAGGGCGGTCTCGCGGCGCGTCTGTTCCAGAGTCAGCCCGCAGGGACAGACGATGACGACCTCCGGGCGGGAGGCGACCAGCACCTCCGGCGGCACGGTGACCGACCTTCCTGCCGCGCGGAGCGTCGAGCCTGTCGGGCACGCCGCGGCCCCCGCGTTTTCGATGGGCACCGTCGGGTTGAGCGGGTGTCGACCGCCGGCCCGCTCGATGAGCTGCGGCGTCCAGTGCCCGCCGATGAAGAGCGGGTCGGTCCATTCCAGGAACGCCACCACCGGGCCGTCGGTGAACGGCGTGACGAACTCGGCCGCCCGGTACATGCGTTCCCGGAGCGCGACCACGGCCTGTTCGGCCGCCTGCTCCCGACCGACCGCTCGCCCCACGGCGAGCAGGTCGTCGAGCATGCCCTCGACCGTTGTGGGATTGAGCGAGACGACGAGGGGCTGCGGAGCAAGCGCGGCCGCGACCTCGCGGACGGTGGCCAGGTCGATCGAGCAGACGTGGCACAGATGCTGCGTCAGGATGACGTCGGGACGGAGCGAGCGGAGCAGCTCCGTGTCGAGCGTGTAGAGCGATCGCCCGCCGCCGCCCTCGGCGCTGAGCACCTGTCGTACGTCGCGGTCGACCTGGGCCGCCGATCCGAACGTCGTCCGCGCCGCCGTCAGCGCGGGAGCCCGGGCCACCGAGAGGGGGAAGTCGCACTCGTGCGAACGACCGACCAGCAGGTCCTCGCCGCCGATGGCGCAGAGGATCTCCGTGGCCGACGGGAGCAGGCTGACGACGCGCGGCGACCGGCCACGGCTGTTGGGCATCGGCGGATGCTATCGGTCGCCGCCGCGGACGGCCGGGCATCCACAGGCCGACCCCCGCCCGATCGCGGACGGGGTGTCACGGCCAAGTAACGCCGTTCGGACGATCGGCACTCCGAAAGCGGGTATAACGTTCTCTTCGGAAACCGCAGGAGGCCGAATCATCACACGCCAGGCTCCAAACCGACAGGGGATGAGGAACAGTGCCGGTGCCGCACGCCGGTTTTCGCTGCTGGTGGCGGCGGGCGCGGCCGTCGCGCTCTCCGGCGCGACGCTGCAGGCCCGCCAGGATGCCGGGGACCCCAGCGGGGCCCCCCCGTCTACTCCCCCCGGGCCTCAGCCCGAGCCCGCTGCGACCGAGCCCAAGGCCCAACCTGACAAGCAGCCGCCGCCCCCGCCCGTGACGCCCGGCATGATCACGTTCACCTTCACCAACGATGTCGAGTTGACGCTGCTGGTGAACTTCGTACGCGACGAGCTGGGCATCCAGATCGTCTACGCCGATGCGGGCCTGCAGGGCCAGAAGGTCGTCCTCACCGCGCCGGTGACGGTGCCGAAGGAGAAGGTCCTGCAGTTCCTGACGTTCCTGCTGGAGCAGAAGAACTACACGATCGTCCGCAACGAGCTGGGGATCTACATGGTGCAGCCCAGCCAGGGCGTGGGGGCCGGCGGCGTGAAGGGCGACGACCCGTTCAGCCCGACGCAGGTCATCCCCACGCCGGGGATCAAGCCCAGTTCGCTCTCCAGCGCCATCCAGGCTCTTGGCACGGCCCAGGGCGGCGCGGTGGTCCCGCTTGACGAGATCGGCGTGCTGCTGGTGACGGATTCGCCGCGGCGCACCCAGATGATCCGTGACCTTGTGGAGCGGCTCGTGAAGGAGCGGGAGCAGGTGTCGTACCAGCGGTACGAGGTGCAGCACATCGCCGCCTCGACGGCCCTCGATCGGATTCTCGCGCTGATCGGTGAGAGCGGCGCAGGCCCGGGGCCGCTGAGCGCCGCGCAGCCGACGCCGGGGGGCAAGGGGCCGGCCGGCCAGGGCAGTGTGCAGGCTCAGGCCTTCGGCGCGAGCGGGGCCCTGTCGTCGCTCGGGGCGCAGCTGAGCGTCGACCCGCAATCCAACGCCCTGCTGTTCCGGGGGCGCGCCAGCGACGGCCACTTCGTCGAGAGCCTCCTCAAGATCGTGGATGTTCCCAACTCGCTGGTCTCGGAGTGGTACCCGGTGGCCGGGCGGACAGCCGAGGCGGTGGCCGCGGCGGGTGCTCGCGAGGGGCTGGGCGACGTGACGGTCTACGAGTCGGGCCAGCCGTCCACCAGGCAGCCTGGGGGCCTGCCGACGCCCCAGCAGCAGCCGCAGCGGCAGCAGTCCCAGCAGACGCAGCAACAGGCGCTGATCGGTTCGGGGTTCGTCATTTACCCCGAGTCCGGCGGGTTCATGTACCACGGCACCGAGACGCAGCACGCGCGCGTCAAGGAGCTGGTGAAGAACCTCGAGCCGCTCACGAAGGGCGAGGAGCTTGTCTACGAGTTCTACAAGCTCAAGCACGCCAAGGCCGAGGACGTTGCCGACATTGTTCAGAACCTGATCTCGGGCCAGGTGCCCTCGGGGAACCGGGGCAACATTCTCGGGCGGGATCTGGGCCAGGGTACGGATCGGAACCGCTCCCGGCGTGACCGGAGCAACCGCCAGAATCGGACTACTCCGGCGGCGGACCAGCGGCAGCCCACACCCGGGGCCGGCGGCAGCGCCCAGGGCGCGATCGTCGGCGACGAGGACACGTTCGTCCTGGCCGACGACAAGAACAACCAGATCGTCGTCAAGGCGCTGCAGCGCCTCCAGCCGCAGTTCAAAAACCTGATCGACAAGATCGACCTCCGGCGCCCGCAGGTCTACATCAATGCCCAGATCGTCGCGGTCACCTCCACGGAGGAGTTCAGGCTCGCGTTCGAGACGCAGATTGTCTCGGGCCAGTTCGGCGTGAACACCAACTTCGGCTTGGGGACGATCGCGTCGGGGGGAATTACCGGCAACAAGGTGGTCAACACCGGCCTGGGGGGCCTGACGGCGGCGGTGATCAAGTCCGAGTACGTCCCCATCATCATCACGGCGCTGCAGAACAACGTGGACACGCGCATCCTCGCCACCCCGCAGCTCCTGGTGGACGCCAACGAGGCGGCGTCGGTCAGCAGCGAGAACGTGGTGCCGACGCAGGTCTCCAGCCAGAGCAACGCGACCACGATCACCTCCGTGGGCGAGTCGGCCCGGGCCGGCACGACGCTGTCGGTCACGCCGCAGATCAGCGAGAGCTCGGTGAAGATGGACCTGGAGATCACGCAGTCCAGCTTCACGGGGAGTGCGGCCGCGGCCGGCCTGCCCCCGCCCAGCCAGGAGAACACCATCACGTCGGCGTCGGTGACGGTCCCGCCGGATTCGACGATCGTGGTGGGGGGGCTGACCCTGGAGTCGACCGCCAAGACCATCATCAAGGTTCCGCTCCTGGGCGACATCCCGCTCGTCGGTCAGCTCTTCCGGGACACAAGGAACTCGCTGCAGAGGACAACGCTGTACGTCTTTATCACGCCGACGATCATGCGAGACCCCAACTTCGCCGACCTGCGCCTGTTGACCCAGCGCCCCCTGGCGGAGTCGAACCTGAAGGCCTCGGACTACATCCCGCCCCCCGAGCCCGTGAAGATGCGGATCCTCGAAACCCCCCCGCCGCGCGACACCGATCTGGGTGTGAACACCGTCGAGCGGCGGCGCCGCCGGCCATAGAGTCTGGATGGCGGGCGGGGGTGGCCGGCTGAGGAACGCGTCCGGGAGCGGGGTTGGGGTTGGGATGGGGGTGGGGGTGGCAGGCGAGGTTCATGGCGAGGAAGTTGTTCTCATCGATCGGGAGGAACGGCGGAACCGGCGGCAACGGCGCTCGCCGTGCGCCCGGCGCGCAGCCGGCGCCGGGTTCCGCGCTCGCCACCGCCGACTGGGCCCGCATCGCCCGGCGCTTCGGCCAGCTCGAGATCAAGCCCGAGCAGCTCCGGTCGTTCCCGCAACTGCCCGGGTCCGACGAAGAGCCGTGGGACGTGCTCCTCTCGATGCTCGCCCTCGACGAGCACACCGGTCTGGCCAAGCTCGCCGAGCGCACCGGCCTGCCGCTGGAGGCCGAGCCCAAGCTCCAGGAATCGGCCTCGAAGTTCTACGAGCTTGTCCCGCCGAACCTGGCCCGCGAGCGCCTGGTCGCGGGCCTGTCCAGCGACGGGCACGTGATGACCGTCGCCACCGCCCAGCCCATGCAGCCGGCCGTCTTCACCATGCTCGAGGACCGGCTCGGCATGCCCGTGCGCCTGGTCCTCTCCCCCCGCGCCGCCGTGGTCAACCTCATCAACCGCGGCTTCGAGCAGAAGCAGGACCTCGTCACCGAGATCGTCGAGGAGATGCCGCTGGATCAGAGCGCCATCGAGTCGGCCGCCGGCTCGGTGCGCAACTCCACCGACCTCCTGCAGCTCGCGCGGCAGACGCCGGTGATCCGGCTGGTGAACATGATGGTCTTCGAGGCCCTCCGCCGCCGGGCCAGCGACATCCATGTCCACCCCATGGAGACCAAGCTGGCCATCCGCTTCCGCATCGACGGCATGCTCGTGGACGCCTTCAGCCCGCCGCTGTCGCTGGCGCCGGCGATCTCCAGCCGCCTGAAAGTGATGACCGAGCTGGACATCGCCAACCGCCACTCGCCCCAGGACGGCCACTCGACGGTGCGGGTCGGCAGCCGCAAGATCGATATCCGCCTCTCCGTGATCCCGACCGTCTACGGCGAGCGGATCGTCCTGCGACTCCTGGACCAGTCCCAGACGCGCCTGACGCTCGATGACGTGGGCATGTCGCCGGCAATGCAGGAAGACCTCCTGGACCTGGTGGGCCGGAACACGGGGATCATCCTGGTCACCGGCCCGACCGGCTCGGGCAAGACCACCACCCTCTACGGCGCCCTGGGGAAGGTCGACCGCACCAGCCGCAACGTGATGACCGTCGAGGACCCCGTCGAGTACCACCTGGAGGGGATCAGCCAGACGCAGGTGAACGTGAAGCGCGGCGTGACGTTCGCCAGCGGGCTGCGGGCGCTCCTGCGTCAGGACCCAGACGTCATGCTCGTCGGCGAGATCCGCGACAAGGAGACGGCCGAGCTCGCCGTGCAGGCCTCCCTCACCGGCCACCTGGTGCTGGCGACCCTGCACACCAACGACGCCCCCAGCGCCATCGCCCGCCTCGAGGACATCGGCATCGAGCGGTACCTCATCACCTCCACGCTGCTGGCGGCCATGGCCCAGCGCCTGCTCCGGCGCACCTGCAAGGCCTGCCGCGGCACGGGCAAGCCGACGGAAAGCACCGGGGCCGCCCGCGGCCCCTGGGGAGACCGGTGCGAGAAGTGCTTCGGCACCGGCTACTACGGCCGGATCGCGGTCTTCGAGATCATGCGCATGACCGACGAGCTGCGCCGCATGACGGCGCAGGGGTCCGACGCGATCACCATGGGCGAGGCCGCGCGCACCGGTGGGATGAAGACGATGTTCGACGATGCGCGCGAGAAGATCGGGCTGGGGCTGACGACCGAGGCGGAGATGAACCGCGTGCTGCGGTAGGCCCTCGCGCGGAGCCGGAAGGGCTGCCCGGGGACAACTCATGCGTCGCCACGCGGCGCGGGAGGAACTCGACGGTGCCCGACGCCCTGGCTCTGGAGATCTCGAACCTCCGCTACCGCTACGCCGGCGAGTCCGAGCGGGTGGTCGACATCCGCTCCCTCCGCCTGGCCCCGGGCGAGCAGGCCCTGCTCACCGGCGGCTCCGGTTCGGGAAAGAGCACGCTCCTGCAGCTCATCGCCGGCCTCCTCGAGCTCGGCGGCGGGCACGGCGAAGGCGAGGTCCGCGTTGCCGGCACCCCGATGCACTCCCTCCACGGCGCCGCCCGCGACCTCTTCCGCGGCGAGCACATCGGCATGATCTTCCAGACCTTCAACCTCCTCGGCGGCTTCACCGCCGCCGAAAACGTCATGGCCGCGCTCATGTTCTCGCGCATCCCCCGGCGCGACCACCGCAAGCGCGCCGAGGGCCTCCTTGCCCACATGGGCCTGCGCGAGCCCGGCAAGCTCGTGGACAAGCTCAGCGTCGGCCAGCAGCAGCGCGTCGCCGTGGCCCGCGCCGTGGCCTGCGACCCCGTTCTCGTGCTCGCCGACGAGCCGACCGCGAGCCTGGACCCGGAGAACGCCGGCACCGCCATCGAGCTCATCCAGCAGACCTGCCGCGAGAAGAACGCCGCGCTGCTCTGCGTCAGTCACGATCCGGCCATGGCGGCGCTGTTCCCGCGCCGGGAGTCCCTGACGGCCCTGGCGGGTGTCGCATGAAGGGCCCCGCACCAACAGGAACACCCGACGCAGGCGACGGAACGGGCGCATACGCATGGCGATGACCGATTTCACCATCATCCGCCGGAGCATGCTCTCCCGCCTCTTCTCCACGATCACGACGATCGTCACCGTCGCCGTCGCCGTCGGCCTGATGCTCGTGCTCCTCTCCATGCGCGACGCCGGCCGCCGCGCCTTCGAGCGCGGCAGCGGCAACATGCACCTCCTGGTCAGCCGCGACTCCAGCCCGCTCGAGGCCGTCCTCAACGGCATCTTCTATGCCAAGCCCCCGCAGGCGCCCATCCGCTGGGACGAGTACGAGCGCCTCGCGGCCCAGTTCCCGCTTGAGTTCGCCATCCCCGTCCAGCAGGGGGACAGCTACCACGGCTTCCCCACCCTGGCCACCACCCGCGAGTTCTTCGAGCAGTTCCACCCCGCCTCCGACCAGCGATGGAGCATCGCCCAGGGGCGCCTCTTCGAAAAAGAGTTCCAGGTCGTCCTCGGCGCCGGCGCGGCCAAGGAGACGGGCCTGAAGCTCGGCGACAGGATCGTGCTCACGCACGGCTCCGGCGGCTCGCGCCAGGGGGGAGAGAGTGGGGGGAGTGGGGGAGGGGGGGCCCCGCACGTCCACGAGCAGTTCAAGTTCGAGGTCGTCGGCATCCTCGGCCTCACCGGCACCAGCCACGACCGCGCCATCTTCACCAGCCTCAACAGCTCGTGGATCCTGCACGCCTTCGACCGTCGCGAGCGCGCCGAGCACGAGCAGGGCGGCGCGGAAGCGAACGCCGGCCACACCGCCCACGACGAGCCCCCGATCACCGCCGCCGACCTCACCCCCGACGACAAGCTCATCACCGGCATCTACCTCCGCGTCGCCGGCCGCCCGGGGACCGACGCCACCGCCCTCCTCCCGTCGGTCTTCGACACCCTGCGCCGCGACCGCACCATCACCGTCTCGGCCCCCTCCGACCAGATCCGCAAGCTCTTCGGCATCGTGGCCAGCATCAACCAGATCTTCCTGGCCATGGCCGCGGCCGTCATGGTCTCCAGCGGCATCGCCATCATGCTCGCCCTCTACAACTCCATGGAGCAGCGCCGCCGGCAGATCGCCGTGCTGCGTGTGCTCGGGTGCAGCCGCGCCCGGATCTTCGGCCTGGTGGTCACCGAGTCGGCCCTGCTGGGCATCATCGGCGGCGCGGCCGGGTTTGTGCTGTGCGTGGTGGGCGGGTTCGTCGTCGCCGCGGTAATGAAGCAACGCCTGGGTCTCATCGTGCAGCCGACGTACAGTCCGGCGGTTGTCCTCGGCGTTATCGTGGGGACGGTGGTGCTCGCCTCGGTGGCGGGGCTCGTCCCGGCGGTGATGGCGTACCGCACGTCGGTTGCGAAGAATCTCAAGCCGTTGGGATGACGGTGGGACGATCCACTCACTCGGCCGGCCAAGTCGGAGGAGTCAATGCGGATCTTCTGGGCCATCGTCGCTGTCCTGGTCGTCGCGGCCGCGGCCGCTCTGCTCCTGGGGCGCGGCGAGAAGACCGGGGCAGCGCCGCCGGTCCAATCAGTCGGCATGGGGCCGCGCGAACTCCCGGCCCCTGCCAGCCCGGTGACACCCGCGTCCGGCTCCAAGCCGTCCGATGTGCGCCCGCCGACCGCGACCAAGCCAGATCCGTTGCCGAGCGCCCCGGCACCCGCCTCTCCCGAGGCCTCCTCTCCGAAGACCACGCCTGTTGCCGCGCCCGCGACGCCCGAGGCCGCGCCCGCCAAGCCGTCGCCCAAACCCCCGTCACCCACGACGACTTCTCCAACCGCACCGGCACCCGCCGCCCCGATCCCCGCGGCTCCGGTGACGGCCACCCCCGCATCGCCCGCGCCCACACCGCCCGCGGCCCCTCCTCCCGCCCCAAGCCCCGCCGACGCCGATTCCCCCTTCCCGGCCGGCGCCGATGCCCGCATCGTCAAGCAGGCCGACGGCTCCTACCTCATCGACGAGAAGTACCCCGTCCGCGGCCGCGGCACCGCCGAGAAGCCCTTCGAGATCACCTGGGATTACCTCATCTCCGCCCAGGACACCTACCAGCCCCGGCTGGGCAGGAAGAACCTCCCCGGTCGCCTGACGATGCTCAACGGCAAGCAGGTCAGGATCACCGGCTACGTCGCCTTCCCCGTCATGGCCCAGGAGCAGACCGAGATGCTCATGATGCTCAACCAGTGGGACGGCTGCTGCATCGGCGTGCCCCCCACCGCCTACGACGCCATCGAGGTCAAGCTCCGCACCCCCGCCGCCGGCCAGGATCGCCTCGTCACCTACGGCGCCGTCCGCGGCAAAATGAAAGTCGAGCCCTACCTCGTCAAGGACTGGCTCGTCAGCCTCTACGCCATGGACGACGCCGTGGTGACGAAAGAGCAGTAGGCGAAGAGAGTGGTTCAGCCGCGGGCGCGCCGCCGTCATGCTCGCAAGCGCCAACGCTGCACAACAGGCCGAAGGCCTGATCGTAAATAGCCGGGGCGTGGAGGAGGCTCGGCGACGACACCCCCGGTACCCGAGCCACCCCGGTCCCGCAGCCTGAAAGGCTGCTCGTCGCTACCGCATGGCATGGCATCCACGCTCGCCGAGGATCGCGCTCTTCCCGCGCCAGCTGCCAATCGGCCACGATGGCCGAGCCGCGCTGGCCTGCCCACGAACGCCGGCCCGACGGCCCGCCCCGGGAACGCCGGATCCAGGACCGCAAGGTGCTCACCCCGACCGCCAGGCTCCGGCTCGCCTCGCGGACCCCGTAATGCTGCTCCGTCACCAGGCGCACCGCCGCCTCCCTGAACTCGGCCGTGAACGTCCTTCTGGCCATCGGTGGACTCCTTCCCGAAGGGTTGCCCCTTCGCGCGCCCCGTGTCCACTGCTCATGGGCAAAGCTCACCTTTTTGCCATGAATCAATGGATTACATCGGACAAGAGGGGCGGCGCTGCCTCCTCAACGCGACAGCGCGGTGGCGGAGGAGGTCTGCCCTCGGGCGTCCGTCGCGTGCTCACCCCACCACCGAGTATGCTTGGGTGTGGAATCGGTCACGCCCGTGAAGGAATGGCGACGCGTTGAGCCGCGAGATGCCATCGCGCAGATCAAGCAGGATCCAAGGTTTGCCGTCAAGAGCCGCCGTCTGCACGGTGGCGAGGTGAGCCCGGTCACGCTGTACTGCTACCTGAAGACACGGTTTGGAGAGCCCAGCGGCGAGATGATGGCGTTTCGATCGTCGGGCTCGGACAACGTCGTCCAATGGCACTACAAGCTGTCGTCGGGTGCATTCATCCTGGATATCTGTGGGACAAACGCCGGGCTTCAGTTCATCGCCCATGGCGTCACGGTGGTGCCTTCTGAAGAGTGGACTCGTACGTTCGAGGAGCTGAAAGCGGCGTTCGCGGCAGCGGGATCGCGGATGGGCGAGGTGCGACGGCGACTTGAAAAGTGGTCGCAGTTCGTGAATCCGTTCAGGCGCCTCGAGCAGGCAGTGGTCTCCTGCGAAGACGAGTTGAAGGGGCTAGAACTTGCCCCGCCGACGTGGCCGCCGGAAGAAACCGGTGTCAAGCAGTATCTGGAAGCCCTCGGCAGGTATTCCGATGCGAGCGTTCGCGCGAGGACGGCCGGGTTCTGTCTGCGGCTGCTCGCCCCGATATACGCCGAGTCCTTTGTCAACTTCGTGCTGTACTTTTTCCGAAGCGACGCTCTTGCCGGCTCCGATGAGAGATACCGCGCAGCTGTTAGACTTCCAATCCACGAGCGGGTCTTATCGCTACCGGGAAGCTGTCAGGGTTTCCCGGCACCCCTCGACGAGAACGCCGCCGAATACCGCGAGTTCCTCCGGCTGATGAACGGCCGAAACGACTTGGTTCACGGCAACTGCGATCCGACGCAACTCCGCGTTGGCGACGTGTTCTTTGATGGCACGATTCCACTGTGGCAGGAGGACGGAAGCACCATCGTTCGGCTCTTGCAGCAGTCGCTACGCCACGTCGCCAAGGATGATGCATTGATGGATGCGGAGATCGTGCGCACCTTCATCCGCTGGATTCTCGCCAGCATGAAGCCCGAGATAGCAAAACACCTCCGCCGACTCATGGCGAGCGAGTATCCCGGGCTTCGCAGTGATACCGGCCGACCGGGCATTCTCCTGCCGAACAACGTGTACGAATCCTACCTCGGCTGAGCGTGATCTGATCGGGCGAACAACGCCTTCCCGGACTTGCCAGCCAGCTAGGCCGCCACGTCAATCGCACTGCTGCGGTGGTGGTGCCGCATCTCGGTCGGCATCCTCCTGCTCGGGCATTACCGCGGATGCTTTCTCCGCAAGGGTCGAGACCGGCAAGTGGCCCGTGACCTCGACAGGTAGCTCCCAGGATCGCACATCGACGACCTGGATATCCGCACTGGCGGTGGGAACGGTGCGGGGCGATCCGCCATAGTTGGGAATGGAATAGGTGAACATCGGCATCGCCTCCTCAGACTCGCTTGGCGACGGCGACCTTGCCCTTGGGTGCGCGGAGTCCCTTTCCGAGCGTTTCCACCTTCAATGATACACGCTCCCGCAACACGATCGGAACAGGAACATCTTCCCAGCCGGCCGAGGTCGGAGCCATGTGCAATGCGATCGACATGTCCGGCTTCCGCACTGCAACAACCTCGCCCTCCATGATGAAGGCCGAGGCGTGGCGCACACTCTCCACGATCGCGTATGTTTGGCGATACGGTGTGGGGACAGAGACCGCGAGCAAGTTGCCACCTGCCGCCGGCGCAAAAAACGGGCTCGTGGCAGGGTTCTGTTTGACCAGCGATAGCGGATTGAACTGCTGTCGAAGGTGAAGGTCGGCTTCGAGGTCCTTCCAGATGCCCCAGAGCAACTCCTCGGTCTCCGGGTCGCGATCCGCGATGGGCAGGCCGATGCCGGCGGCCTCGGTCCGACCGAGGGCGTAACCGTGGTGCAGGTATTCCCGGGTTAGGCGCTCGGCAAGAACTTTGGCCTTTTGCTCGTCCGCTCCGTTGCCCATGTGCATACCCAGGAGCTTCTGACCCAGCGAGATCGAGAGCTGCGAGCCTCGCGCCGCCACACCAATGGGAACGGGGCCGACCTGTTCACAGAACTTCTCGAATATTCTCGTCAGATGGACTTGATCACTGATACCGACGACCTTGCGGGCGTACTGAAGGAACGCTCCGAGGTCCTCGGCGGCGAAAGCCACGTTGGCGCCTTGTATCTGTGGGTCAATCGGGCCGAGGTTTCCCTGCGGGTGCATGAAGATTTCGTTTGCGCCCATCGCAACGAGCGTCGCGGCGCTGAACGCCGCTTGCGGTACAAGCACGCTGAACTTCTCCACCCGCTCTCGGATGATGGTCACGATTCGACCGGCCGTCGCCGGGTCACCGCCGTTGCTCAGCAGCAGGAGGTCGAGATTGCTTGCGCCGGCGGGGAGCAGGTGGAGCTGCTGCTGAAGTTCGCCGATCACATCCGGGCTGATCTGTCCGGGCGCATTCGTCCGCGTACTCGTGACAAAAGCGATGAGCGGCCGGCCTCGGCGTTGCTCAAGGCTTCGGTACAGTCGAAGCCGGTTGGTGAGTGCCATGATGCGGATTCTACCGCCGTCGGACGCAGTGGGTGGGCCGAACCATCGCCTCTCGTGCCCCACACTCCGGACACACCGCCCCATCCTGCAGCCCCGCCAGGTCATACCCGCATCGCGGGCATCGCCCGCGCCGCCGGCGCACCACGCGCCGCGCAGCACCCGTCCCACCAATCAGGAGCAAGCACGCCGCGCCGTAGAGCGCCGTGTCGATCGCCAGCCCACGCCAGATTGGCCGGAGCGGCAGGGCCCTCAGCCTCCACGTGATGACCGGAAATCCGCCGAAGGGCATAGGGGGCTGGAGCGGAATGCCGCCCTTCACGTCGATCACGACGTCACGGGACACCGAGACGGAGTCGTCCAGTATGTACCACCCGGCAAGCACCGGCCACCCGGTGGCGTGCTCGACGCCATAGTGCCCGGTCTTGCGAGGGTCGGCCAGCGCGCCCGGTGCATCGCCCCACGCGGGACCCGATAGATGCGCCAAGAGCCCGCTCACGAACGATGGGCTCAGGATCTCGACCTCGAAGGGAGACGAGGGGATCTTCCTACGTCCGGAGAACTCATGGTCGATCGTCCACGCCCGCCGAACCGCGCCGAAACCACGGTACTCGCGCATCGTCACCATGCAGCCGGGGTCGGAGTCGCCGGCGTAGGCCACGTTCCGTTGCTCCCACTCCTCCTGCGGCAACCACGCTGCGATCCCCCAGGCCACGGCCACCGTAGTGGTCAGACCCAGGACCAGCGGCAGCGCGATTGCCCGCAGGATCCTCATTCGCATTGGCCTCAGGTGAACCTTACTCCGGTGCGCGACCGGGCCGGTCAATGCTTGACACGCACGGACGAGCCCCCCCGGGTCGAACTCCGTCCCGCCTCGCGCGCGTCACCGCGGCAACCCAGGCACCCGCAGCCACTGCGGCAACCAGCCCCCCCGAACGGTGGAGCGCGCTTGCGCGCGCAGAACAGGCGCGCCCGACGCGCAAAAAAGCGCAAACCTCACAATTTTCTTCTCCTTGTCCCACAAGCACTTACGCGATTTGACCTCCCGCTATTTCCCATTTTGGGCGCGCAAACTGGACCTTTGGTCCATAGGTAGAGGGGCACCACTGACTCCGTTCCTCCGAGGTCACCACACCCCAGCCGCGCCCCGACTGCGCGCCGCCACTCCACGCCTCAACGCCTTCACGCCTCAACGCCTTCCCCGGAGCACCGAATTTCAGGCCCGCGCCAAATCACCCACCCATCAACGCAAGTGCTTTGCAGAACGCAACTTGCAGCGACACCAACCCCCGCGCCCACCCTCAAAAACCACCCAAAA
>JBGPJM010000017.1:0-43443 GCA_041485385.1 Phycisphaerae bacterium
CCCCCCTCCTCGCCCTCTCCCAGTCTTTCAGGCCCCGGTTGACTTCCGGGGGGTCGGCGGTTCTGATCGGTACGTGGAACGATACGTACCAGCTCGTCGTCAGGCCTTAGTCGCCCGCGGTCTCCTCGGGTTCATTTGCGCCTCGGCCTTGGCCGCGGCGGCGGCGGGCGTCGCCGGATGCGCATCCGGGGGTGGAACGCCCGAGAGCAGCAGGGCCAGGGATCTTCGCGGCGTCGACGCCGCGGCCAAGAGCATCGGTGGTTCTCCGGCCGGTTCGCGTCCCTCGACGACCGCCCGACCGCCGGACCAACCCGTGGCGCTCATCGGCGCGGAGCCGATCGGATGGGCGGAGATGGCGGGCCCGCTGAGCGAGGTCGCGGCGGGGATCGTCCTCGAGGAGCTCTGCCTGGACCGGCTGCTGGGGCACGAGATGCAGATGGCGGGGCTCACGCTCGAGACGGGCGCTGCGGACGCGGAGCGGGCGCTCCTTATCGAGTCGCTGGTCGAGGGGGCGGGCGTTAAGCCCGATCAGGGGGAGGAGTTGCTGCGGAAAGTGCGGGAGAGCCGCGGGCTGGGGGAGACGCGTTTCCGCGGGCTGCTCCATCGCAACGCGATGCTCCGCCGGCTGGTGCGCGACGAGGTGACCATCACGCCCGAAGACGTGCAGCGGGCGTTCGACATCCGCTACGGGCCGAGGTTCAAGACGCGCCTGATCGTGACACCGACCGAGAAGGAAGCCGCGGCGGCACTGGCCCGTTTGCGCGGCGGCAACGGCCAACCCGGCGAGCCCTTCAACGAAGTGGCGGCGGAGATGTCGGTCGATTCGTCGCGGGAGCGCGGCGGGCTCATCGGCGCCGTCAGCCCGGCCGACCCCAGCTACCCTGCGGCGGTGCGCACGGCGCTGGAGAACCTCCGCCCGGGCGAGATCAGCCCCGCGATCGCCCTTGATAAGGGGTACGCGATCGTGAGGCTCGACGAGATCGTCCCGGCGGCCGGGGCGAGTGTGGAGACCACGAGGTCCTCCTTGGAGCGAGAGATCCGTGCGGTTCGTGAACGGGCTCTGATGGATCGCCTGGCCACAAGGCTGCTCAAGGGGGCGAGCGTCACGGTGCTGGATCCCGCAATGGAGTGGAGCTGGCGGAGCCGGACGCGGCAGGACGGGCAATAGGGCCGGCGAATGGGTTGGGGTCAAGCTGGGCAAGATCCTCGCCCGGATGATTCACACATTCCTCACCGTTTCCTGCGCGTTCGCGGTTGGGATCGGCGCGGTTTGTCGCTATCCTTGGGCCTGACAGCGGCCGAGGAGGGCCCGACTTTTCAACCAGTGCTTGCGCCGGGCGGCAGGGCGGCCGCCGGGTCGCGGCGGTCCGTCTACGGGCGGTGCGCCGACGGTGTGTTCACCGGACGGCTCCCATGATCGATTGAGGTCGGCTTAGAGGAGGTTCACGATGAAGAGGCAAACGTCCTGGTGTTCCAGGGGCCTTGCGGGCGCGGCGGCGGTGCTTGGGCTGGCGATGCTGCCGACGGCGGCGAATGCACAGGTGGTCATCAGCCAGGTGTATGGCGGGGGCGGGAACGCCGGCTCGGTGTACATGAACGACTTCATCGAGGTGTTCAATCGCGGGGCTGCCGCGGTCGATCTCACGGGTTTCTCCGTCCAATATGCGTCTACGGCAGGCAGTTCATGGGCAGTGACGCCGCTCGTAGCATTCATGCTCCAGCCGGGCCAGTACTACCTCGTTCAGGAGGCGCAGGGCGCCGGGGGCACCACGCCGCTTCCGACACCGGACGCTACTGGCACGATCGCCATGGCCGCAGGCAGTGGCAAGGTCGCGCTTGTGAGCGGAATCGTTGCATTGACTGGCTCATGCCCGTCTGCCGGGATCCTCGATTTCGTTGGTTACGGCACAGCCAACTGCTTTGAGGGGGCGGGTGCAGTGTCGGTGCTGACGAATACCACCGCGGCGATCCGGGCCGACGGAGGCTGCACCGATTCCAACAACAACAACGCCGATTTCGCGGCCGGAACGCCGAATCCGCGCAATACGGCCGCCAGCACACACGTGTGCACTCCCAGCATGCCCCCGTCCGGCAGTGGCGCGTCAGACCCCGCCTCTCAGTGCCCGGGCTTCGATGTAGTGCTCAGCGTGACCGTCGTGCAGGGCGCGGGCCCGGCAGCCCCGATCTCCAGCGTGGTGGCCGACCTCACCTCTATCGGCGGGCTCAGCGCGGTCGCGATGCTCGACGACGGCGTCGCGCCCGACGGCACGGCGGGTGACCTGATCTACACACTCTCGGCGACGGTCGCCTCCGGCACTCCGGTGGGCAACCGCTCGATCCCGGTGACCATCACCGACAGCCTCAACCGCACCGGCAACGCCTCGATCACGGTGACGGTGCTCAACTGCAACCCGGTCGCTTCCGCCAGCTCTCGCGGGGTCTGCAACGACGAGACGGCCGTGCTGACCGCCAACGTCACCCCCGGGATCATGCCCCCCAGCACCGGCCTCATGGTGTTCGTGGACCTCTCCGCCTACGGTGCCGGCCTGGTGAACTTCACGGACGACGGCATGAACGGTGATGCCGTGGCCAACGACAACATCTTCTCGTACACGTTCACCCCCCCGACCGGTCAGCCCTCCGGCACGGTCGCCGTCGCCGGCGGCGTACTCGACGGCCAGGGCCGCAACAGCACATTCAGCTTCGACCTCAGCACCGCCCCCTGCACGCAGACCGACTCCGCGGTCGTCGTCAGCCAAATCTACGGCGGCGGCGGCAACAACGGCGGTGTATTCCGCAACGACCTTGTTGAGCTCTTCAACCGCTCGAACGCCCCGGTGGACATCACCGGCTGGTCGGTGCAATACGCCTCGGGTTCGAGCCCGACCGGCTTCATCCAGAAGACCGACCTGGCCGGCACTATCCCCGCCGGCGGCTACTACCTCGTCCAGGAAGCCCAAGGGGCCGACGGCTCCCAGCCGCCCCTCCCCGCCGCTGATGCCACCGGCACCATCCCGATGGGCGCCACCGCGGGGCGCATCGCCCTTGTCAACGACAGCGTCCTGATCGACCTGAACTGTTTCGCCGCGACGGTCGTCGATCTGGTCGGGTACGGCAACGTGTTCTGCTGGGACGGCGTTGTGCATGCCCCGACGGCCACGAACTCCGTCGCCGAGTTCCGGCGCGACGACGGGTGTTTCGACACCAACAACAATGGCATCGATTTCTTCACCGCGACCCCGGCGCCGCGGAACAGCGCATCGCCGATTCACCTCTGCAATCCCCCGCCGCCGACGTGCCCCTGCGACTTCAACCTGGATCACCTCCTCAACAGCCAGGACTTCTTCGACTTCCTGAACTGCTTCTTCTCGGCCGATCCGCTGGCGTGCGGGGCTGATTTCAACGCCTCGGGCGTCGTGAACAGCCAGGACTTCTTCGACTTCCTCAACTGCTTCTTCTCGCCCCCCGCCGGCTGCAACTGACCCACGCTTCACTACCCCTTGCAGAACAAGAGCCCCCCGACCCGGTCGGGGGGCTCTTTGCGTCGATGCGTCGAGGCGATGCGCTTGCCAGGCCGGTCCGCCGCCCGCCGGGAACAGCGCGGCACGCCGAGCGTCAGTCCTCCCGCCCACCCTTCAGCCGGCGCATCTCCGCCAGCGTCCTGTCCAGTTGCCGTTTCAGGAGCCGCACCCGCAGCAACGACCGGACCCGCGTGACCAGCTCGATTTTGTTCACCGGCTTGGTGAGGAAGTCGTCCGCCCCCGATTCCACTGCCCGCTCCACGTCCCCCACCTCGTTCAGCGCCGTCACCATGATCACCGGGATATCCCGTGTTTCGGGATTGGATTTGATCTTGGCGCAGGCCTGGAACCCGCTCATCCGCGGCATCATCACGTCCAGAAGTATCAGGTCCGGCTGCTGCTGATCGATCAGCGAAAGGGCCGCGGCACCGTCCGTCGCGGTGCGGATCGGGCAGTCCAGCTCCTCCAGATAGGCGTGCAGCAGCTCCAGATTCTGGATGTTATCGTCGACAATCAAGATGTTCGAAGTCGTCAGGTCGGCGTCCGCCTGGATACCCGCGAGGGTCTCGGCGTCGGGGAAGCCCGGTTCGTCGGCTCGGTGCGTGGGGTTGAGTGGCCGGTCTTTGTGCATAAATGCGGCTTCGACAGGAAGATAGTGCCTATGGTAGCGAGAGGGCGGCAAGGCGAGCAACACGGCGGGCCGGCCGGCTGTATCAGGTTGGTCGGGAGGCAGGGGGGGCGGGGGGCCTCGCTCGCGGCACACGAACGGGAATCATCGGCTATGGCGGGGCAAACCGGACTCTTCAAGACGGCCTGGGAGGACAAGTTCCGCGTGCCGACGCTTCAGGAACTGCTCGGCCATTTCCACGACAAGCAGATCGGCCAGCTTTTCGAGGCGGCAAGGGGCGAGCTCCTCGCCTGCGGGAGGGCCGCCGAGGGCGGGCTCGCGGGATCGGGCGCGATCAGCGAGGCGATCGCCTGGACGGGCGTTCCGTGGCGATGGACGATGGTGTATACCTGCGATTCGCCGGCGCACGCGCTCCTCGGGCTGCAACCCTCGCACGCATGGGCGTACCTAGTGCCGGATCCGGTGAAGGTGCAGATCTGCATTCCGATGTCGATCCCGCTGATCCAGATGCTGCCGGCGCGCCGGCTGAAGAAGTTCATACGCGACGGGATCATCCACGCCCGGGCCGTCGCGGGGGTGCACTGGCCCTGCTATGAGGTCACCGCCCGCGCCCAGCTCGACGACATCGTCGATCTGGCCCAGCGGAAGTACCGGGCGCTCACGTCCCAGCCCGACGCCGTTGCCGCGCCGGCTTGATCAGGGCATGCCGCGAACTCCAGGTGCGCCCAGCTGCGCCCCGACGCCGTTCCCCTCACAGATCCCGACATCCTGTTTGAAGAACAGTGCACCGCCGGGCCGATGAGGAGACCCGGCGCGAGCGACCTGGGCGAGGAAGACTCGGACGCCGTTCTGCTCGACATATTCCGGCACGTCATGGAGGAGCACAAGTCGATGATCGGAACCAGACGCATCTGGCTTGCGCGGGTCGGTGGGCGATTCGGCGCGTGCGCCATGATCGCCGCCTCGCTTCCCGCGGCTTCACCTTGTGCGGCACAGGATCTCAACAAGGACGTGACCGCGGCGATCGCCAAGGCCCACTTGGGCGCTTCGACCGTGGGTATCAGCATCATCGATGTGCAGACCGGCGCCGCCCTGGCCGCGATCAACCAGGACGAGCGGTTCTCTCCGGCCTCGAACATGAAGCTGCTCACCACCGGCACGGCCCTGGCGATGCTCGGGCCCGACTACGAGTTCCGCACGCGGTTGCAGCGGCACGGAGCGCGGATCGTGATCGAGGGAGCCGCCGACCCGGCCTTCGCCGACCACGTGCTGCTGGCCGAGATGCACACGGGTCTGAACGCCTTCGTCGAGCGCCTGGCGAAGGCGGTGGTCGACTCGGGCATGACCACCGTGAGCGAGGTGATCGTCGACGACCGCGTGCTGGACCGCGACTACATCCACCCCGAGTGGCCCAGGGATCAGCTCGACAGCTGGTACTGTGCCGAGGTCAGCGGGTTGAACTTCCACGCCAACGTGCTGTGCGCGTTCGCGTCACCGGGCGCCCGCGAGGGCGACGCGGCGATCATCCGCACCGAGCCGGCCGGGTCCGCCGTCGAGATCGTCACGCGCGCCAAGACCGTCCACGCCGGCAACACCAGCTTCTGGGCCGCGCGCGAGGCTTTGGAGAACAAGTTCACGATCTTCGGGACCGTCCGCGCAGCGCCGGTCGAGCCGATCGAAGTTACGATGCACGAGCCGTCGGTCGTCTTCGCGAGGCTGCTGGCCGATCGCCTCGCACAGTTGGGTCTGGGGCCGCTGGCTAGGGCCCGCGCCGCATCCGATCCCCCGGGCGAGCCGACGGCCCCCGCCCCGTGCCGCCTCGCCGCCACCGACGAGGAGCTCGGCACCCCCGACGAATCCCTCGCCGTCGTCCGCACGCCGATCAGCGTCATCCTTCGGCGATGCAACGTCGATTCGCACAACCTCTACGCCGAGTCGTTGATCAAGCTGCTCGGACACGTCTCGACCGGCCAGCCCGGGACCTGGAGCGGCGGCGGCGCCGTCGTGCGCATGCAGGTCCGCCAGCTGCTCGGCCCCGAGGCCGCCGCCACCATCTTCATCACCGACGGCTCGGGCCTCAGCCGCTCCAACAAGGTCACCCCCGCGGTGCTCGCAAGGTGGCTTGCCGCCATCTCGCAGGATGAGCGCTTCGGCGCGGCGTTCGTGCAGTCGCTGCCGCGCGCCAAGCTCGACGGCACCATGGCCAAGCGGTTCGAGTCTAAGACGCTCCTGAACGAGGTGCGCGGCAAGAGCGGCCTCATCAACGGGGTCCGCTGCCTCTCCGGCTACGTGACCAACCGCGAGAGTGGTCATCGATTGGCGTACAGCATCCTTGTCAACGACATCCCGGCGGGCGTCCCGGGCCCAAGGGTGAAGGAGTTCCACGAGGACGTCGTCGAGATCGCCGACAAGTGGCTGGCCAGGCGCTGCAAGGTGCAGGAGAAGGAAGCAGTCGGCGGGTGAGCCGCCACGGCCTCGCCCTCTCTCGCGGACGTTATCCCAGCCCGTACTCCCCCCACCGGCGCGTCACCAGATCCTTGACCTCCTCCGACATCCTGATCAACGGCGGCCAATCCCGCACCGGGTTCCCCCCCACTTCCTCGCCGCGGATCTTCCGTGTCGCGTCCAGCCCGATCTTCCCGCCCGAGCCCAGCCTCGCCGCGGCGTGGTCGAGGATGTCCAGTGGGCCGTTCACGATCTCCACATCGCGCGCCGGGTCCAAGTTGGCCGCGAGATGGAAGAGCACCTGGTCCTGGTCGTGCACGTCCACGTCGTGGTCCACAACGACGATGATCTTCGTCCAGGCCATCTGCCCGGCGCCCCAGATCGAGTGCATGACCCGGCGCGCCTGCAGCGGATACTCCTTCTTGATCTTCACGAACGCGCAGGAATGGAACACGCCGAACATCGGCAGGTCATAGTCGATGACGTCCGGGATGATCGTCCTGAGCAGCGGCAGGAACAGCCGCTCGGTCGCCTTTCCCAGGAAGTAGTCTTCCTGCGGCGGCAGACCCACGACCGTCGTCGGGTAGATCGGGCTCTTCCGGTGCGTGATCGCCGTCACCGACATGATCGGGTACCGGTCCGGCAGCGAATAGAACCCGGTGTGATCCCCAAACGGCCCCTCGAACACCGCCCCCGGACCCAGTCCTCCCTGTTCCTTTTCACTTGTCCCTTTTCGCTTTTCGCTTTCCCTGGGGTCCCACCCGATCAGCCCGGCCTCGTTCGAAACGAACCCCTCGATCACGATCTCCGAGTTCGCCGGGACATCGATCGGCACGGTCCGGCACGGCACGAGCGAGATCCCGCCCCGGTTGAGGAATCCCGCCAGCAGCAGCTCGCTTACCCCGGGCGGCATCGGTGCCGTCGCGGCGTACGGAAGCACGCTCTCGCCCCCCAGCGCGATCGCCACCGGCATCGCCGCTCCCTTAGCCTTCCATGACCGCCAGTGCCTAGCCCCGTCGTGGTGCATGTGCCAGTGCATCGCCAGCGTGCTCTTCCCGAGGAGCTGCGCCCGGTACAGTCCGACGTTGCGGCTGCTCGGCGCCGGATTCCCCGCATCGTCCGCGTGGATCGTGTGCACGTGCCCCAGCGTGATGTACCGGCCACGGAAGCTCCTCTCCCATTCCGGCCCGCTCCCCAGTCCGGCGATCCCCGCGTTCACGTCCGCCGGATACCCCACCGAGGCGGGGTCTCCATCGAGCGGCCAGCAGCGGATCAGCGGCCAGCGGGTTAGGTCCACCTGATCGCCCGTGAGCACCACCTCCTGGCAGATCCCTGATCGCACCCGCTTCGGCGGCACCCTCGCCAGCTCCAGCAGCTCCGGGAGCTTCTGCAGCTTCGCCAGGAGCGTCGGCGGGGGCTCGGGCTTCACCAGCCTGCCGAGCTTGTCCGCCAGCGCCTCCAGCCCGCCGGGGGTGTGCCCAGGCGCGAGGCCCGGGGCATTCGAGGACGAAGCGGCGTTGCACCCCAGCGCGATCTCCATACGCCGGTATGATCCGAACGCATTGATAAGCACCGGCACATCCGACCCCTCCACGTTTTCGAACAGGACCGCCCGCCCGCCGAGGTGGTGGTGCCGCGCGTCCAGCCGCTGCGTCGGTTCGGTCGCCAGCGCCGGGGCCGGCGACTTGCTCATCCGGTCGGCGATCTCGGTAATCTCCAGCACCGGTGAGACCCGCGTGCTGATCCGCCGGAGCTCGCCCGCCCTCTCCAGCGCCGCCACGTGATCCGAGGTCGTTTCGTACATTGTTGCAGAGTATGTCAAACCCGCCCGCCAAGCCGACCCAGCCCGGCCCGAAGAAGGCCGCCGACTTCGCCGCCGATCGAGACTGGCCGGGTTACTACAAGGCCGTCCTCGGCAAGCCGGCGAGGGAGACGCTTGTCGCCGCGCTCGACTCGTTCGAGCGCGAGGCGAAACCCGCGCCCGGCCCCGCCCTCGCCATCGACATCGGCTGCGGCGAGGGGCGCGACACGCTGGAACTCCTCCGGCGCTCCTGGCGAGTGCTCGCCATTGACGATCAGCCCAAGGCCTTCGACTACCTCCGACCCCGTGTTCCCCCCGAGCAGGCTCCACGCCTCGAAATCCAGATCGCCACCTTCCAAACGATGCAGCTGCCAGGGGCCGACCTCATGAACGCCAGCTACGCCCTCCCTTTCTGTGAGCCGCGGCACTTCCCCGGCGTGTGGGCGCAGATCGTCCGCGCCATCCGCCCCGGCGGGCGCTTCGCCGGTCAGCTCTTCGGCGACCGCGACGACTGGTCCGCGCTCCCCGACCGCACCCACCACACCCGCCCGCAGGCCGAGGCCCTCTTCCGTCCCTTCGAGATCGAGATGTTCAAAGAAGAGGAGAAGGACGACACCAGCGCCACCGGCGGCACCAAACACTGGCAGATCTTCCACATCGTCGCCAAGAAGCGATAGGCTTTACCGGGCACCACGACGTTTACAGCCGTGCGACTCCCCGCCTCGGCCCCGCCACCCCGCACCTAGCGTCCCCCTTCCCCCCATGTCCCACCTCAGCACCTTCACGCCCGGCTCGGACTTCGCCATCGACCTCACGCACGTCGCCAAGACGTACCGGGGCAAGGTGCACGCGCTCCGCGGCATCAACATGCAGGTCCAGCGCGGCGCGGTCTTTGGTCTCCTGGGCCCCAACGGCGCCGGCAAGAGCACGCTGGTAAAGATCATGATGACCGTCATCCGGCCTAACCGCTGCGAGGGGCGGATCCTGAGCTTCCCCGTCGGCTCCAAGGCCACCCTCGCGCACATCGGGTACCTCCCCGAACACCACAAGTTCCCCGACTACCTCACCGCGGCCCAGGCGCTGGATTTCTATGGCGCCCTCTCGAAGGTGCCGCGCAGGGTGCGCCGGGCCCGCGGCGCCGAGCTCCTGGAGCTTGTCGGCCTCAAGGACTGGGCGACCAAGAAGGTCAGGGGGTTCTCCAAGGGCATGCGTCAGCGCCTGGGCATCGCCAACGCCCTGATGAACGACCCCGACCTGGTCGTTCTCGACGAGCCCACCGACGGCGTCGATCCGGTCGGCCGACGCGACATCCGCAACGTCCTGCTTCACCTCAAGAGCCAGGGGAAGACGGTGTTTCTGAACTCCCACCTGCTCTCCGAGCTCGAAATGGTCTGCGACCACGTCGCCATCCTGGTGCAGGGGATCGTCTCGGCCCAAGGCACGATGGACGAGCTCACCGCCGACAGCCGCCGCTTCGAGATCGAAGTCGCCCCGCCCGCCGACGGCGCGCCCGAGCACACCCAGCGTCTCCTCCCAGCCGCACTCTCCGGCGTTGCGAGGTTCTCCCTCACCTCCTCCATCGAAGCCCCGCGCCCGAGCCCGATCCCCCCACCGCCCTCACAGCCCTCCGGCCCCCCATCGTCCACCGGCGGCATGACCCCACCGGTGCCGATCTCCAGCGCCTTGGTCACCAAGGGCGAACTCGCCGGCGGCGTCCCCATCTTTATTGAGGGCGGATCCATGCGGATCGGCACCGACGACCCCGTTGTGATCCAGCCCCTCATCGACGCCCTCCGCGCCCGCGGCTACATCATCCGCTCCGTCCGCCCCGTGCGAGCCTCCCTCGAGGACCTGTTCATGAAGGCCGTCACCGACCCGGTCACAGGCCTGGTCCTCGCCCCGGGCGCCGCGCCTAACGGCAAGCACACGCCGCGAGGAGGCCACGCATGATCATGCAGACCCTGGCCATCGTCCGGGACGCCTACCGGGATCTCAACGCCAAGAAGCTCTTTTGGCTGGTGCTGATGCTCTCGGGCATTGTCGTCGGCTCCTTCGCCGCCGTGGGCGTGAACGAAAAGGGCCTGGAAGTCTTCGTCTGGACCATCGAATCCCGCATCTTCAACTCGCGTCTCTTCCCGCCCGCGGTGTTCTACAAGCTGATGTTCGCCACCCTCGGCATTAACTTCTGGCTCGCCTGGATCGCCGCGATCCTCGCGCTGGTCTCTACGGCCGGGATCATCCCCGATTTCATCTCCAGCGGATCCATCGAGCTGGTCCTCTCGCGTCCGATCGGGCGCCTTCGGCTCTTCCTCACCAAGTGCCTCGCCGGCCTCCTCTTTGTCACGCTCCAGGTCGGCGTCTTCTCCCTCGCCGCGTTCCTGGTCATCGGCATTCGCGGCCGGGCATGGGAACCCGGCCTCTTCTGGGCCGTGCCGCTCACTGTGTGCTTCTTCAGTTATCTGTTCGCCATCTGCGTCCTGCTGGGCATGGTCACCCGATCGACCATCGCGTCGCTGCTGCTCACGCTCCTCGTCTGGGCTGGCATCTTCGGCTTGCACACAACCGAGTCCCTCTTCCTCCTGCTCAAGGAGCACAACCAGCTGAAGCTCGAGACCCTCGCCAAGCAGGTCGACGAGCTGCAGGCCGAGAAAGCCGCGACGCCCGCGGAAACGCCAACAGGAACCGACGCCCCGCGGCCGGCTCAGGCCACCGGTGCAAAACCCCGCGGCCCCCTTGAACGCCGCCGCGAGCAGCTCGAAGAAACGCGGCAGAACAGCGGGTGGATCCGAAGAACCCACTCCATTCTCTTTCTCGTGAAGACAGCGCTGCCGAAGACAACCGAAACGAAGGATCTCCTCAGTCGCAAGCTCTTCACCGCCGCCGATCTCGACCGCATGCGCCAGGACCAGAAGGAGCCGCCGCCCATGAACTTCGGGGCCGACGACGTACGGGTCGACGAGCGCGAGGTCCAGCGACGGATCGAGAGGATCATCAACGAACGCTCGGTCGGCTGGGTCATCGGCACGTCGCTGCTCTTCGAGCTCGTCCTTGTCGGCGCCGCGGCGTTCATGTTCTGCAGGCGCGACTTCTGACCTCACTGCCCGGCACGGCCCGGGCCCCCACCGGCGATCTCCCTCCCCCGGTCCCTCGCCGCCACGATCGCCCTCACGACAACCTGCATCACGCCGGATTTATCCAGCACATCGATCGCCGCGGCGGTCGTCCCCCCCTTGCTCGTCACCGCCGCGCGCATGTCCGCGGGCACCCGGGCCGAGCGTGCCAGCAACTCCCCCGCGCCGGCGATCGTCTCGGCTACCACCGCCATCGCCGTCTTCTCGTCCAGCCCAACCTCCCGCGCCGCCCGCGCCATCGCCTCGGCCAGATAGAACACGTACGCGGGCCCGGACCCGGCCACGGCCGTGAACGCGTCCATCAGCGACTCGTCGATCGTCATCACCAGCCGCCCCACGCCGGCGAACAGCCGCATGGCCACCACTTCGTCTCCGACCGCCGCGCCGTCCCCGAGGCAGATCGCCGTCGCCCCTCGCCCCACCTGGGCGGCCAAGTTCGGCATCGCCCGCACAATGCCCGTCTGCTGTCCCAGGAGGTCACGGACCCTGGTGGTCGGCGTCCCGGCGAGGATCGTGATCACGACCCGTCGAGCCGCCCCCATCGCCCCGCGGATCTCCGGCGCCAGCCCCGCGAGCGACTGCGGCTTCACCGCCACGAGCAGTTGGCCCTCACCGGGCCGCGTCTCCGTTCCGAGCATCCAGTCGACCGCTCCACCGGCCGTGTCGAAAACGTGCACCCCCAGCCCGTTCAGCGCCCGTCGCTTGGCTCCGTCGATCTCCGCGACCCCGACCCGCTTCGTATCAAGCAGCCGAGCCAACACCCCGCCGCGAACAATGGCCTGCGCCATGTTCCCGCCGCCGAGTATCGCCAGGGGCACCGTCAGCCGCGGTCCCGTTCCCTGATCGCTCCTGGACTCACCTGCGCCGATCTGTGACATCCGTAGCCCCGTCTCTCTCGACTCGTTCCGCCGCCGTTGCCCAGGCAGGATACCGCCCCACCCGACCATTCACCTCCCGCCCATCTTCCCGCCGATGTGGGAATGGTCGCCCCGCCACTCTAAACTACGCGGCCACGATCCGCCCCAGGCACCAACACCCATGTCCAGCTTCTACCAGCTCGAGTTCGAGAAGCCACTCATCGAGATCGAGCGACGTATCGACTCGCTCGAGGAGCGTCTGAAGCGCCTGCATGCACCGGTCGCCACCCCCGCCCCGGGCGCTGGCGAGGAGCCGGCCCCGACCCCCTTCCCCTTCGTTCCCGAGGCGATCGACGAAGTCTCCGACGAGCCCGCCGACCCCGAGCAGATCTCACAGCAGATCGAGCAGCTCCGCCAGGAGCACCGCTCCACCCTCGCCCGTGTCTACTCGCACATGAGCGCCTGGGACACCGTCCGGGTCTCACGCCACCCCAAGCGCCCCCAGACGCGCGACTACATCGACCTCATCTGCAAAGACTTCTGCGAGCTCCACGGCGACCGGCGATTCGGCGACGACCCCGCCATGGTCACCGGCTTTGCACGCATCGGCTCGATCAAGTGCCTCCTCGTCGGCCACCAGAAGGGCCGCACCACACAGGAGAAGATCGCCTGCCATTTCGGGTGCGCCCACCCCGAGGGCTATCGCAAGGCCCTGGCGAAGATGGTGCTCGCCGAGAAGTGGGAGCTTCCCATCGTCACGCTCGTCGACACCCCCGGCGCCTACCCAGGCGTGGGCGCCGAGCAGCGCGGCCAGGCCGAGGCCATCGCCGTCAACTTGCGCGAGATGAGCCGCCTCAAGACGCCCATCGTCAGCATTATCATCGGCGAGGGCGGCTCCGGCGGCGCCCTCGGCATCGCCGTCGCCGACCAGGTCGCCATGCTCCAGCACTCGTGGTACTCGGTCATCAGCCCCGAGGGGTGCGCGGCCATCCTCTGGAAGCAGGCCAACGAGCAGACCAACTCCGCCGCGGCCGAGTCGCTCAAGCTCACCGCCGGCGACAACCTCGAGCTTCAGATCATCGACGACATCATCCCGGAGCCTCTCGGCGGCGCCCACCGCGACCCCAAGGCCACCGCAAGCGCCGTCGAGCGCTGGATCATCGACCACCTCCAGGAACTGAAGCGCCACAAGCCCGCCTCGCTCCCCGCCAGGCGCTACGAGCGATTCCGCAAGCTGGGGGCGATCCTCGAAACGACGCAGCCGCCGGTTGTGTTGGATCCAGAGACCGAGGCGCCGGCCGCCACCGGCTGAGGCCGATTCCCGCGCATTCCCACGAACGAGGGCCCGCCACCAAAACTTCTGATCAGGCTCTGTTTGCCTGCCGCCCATCTTTGACAACTCGGGCGAGTTTCTATACACTCTCCGACCTTTTGATACCAGAAATCTAACAAACTCCCTGATTGTGGTGCCTCGGACTTCATCAAAAGCAGCGAGCGCCGGAGGCAGCAAAGCGAGTGGGCAAGGCCAGCCGAGCGAAGTCGAAACCTGGAAAGCGGGCGGGGAAGGCTCCGTCATCGAAAGTGCACGCCAAGGCCGTTTCCAAGGCGGCCGGCGGCAAATCCGCCCGCCCGAAGGCCCCGCCGGCCAAGCATCCTGCCAAGCCCGGCGCCAAGCCGAGCGGCAAGACCGCCCCCGCGCACTCGGCGCCAAAGCCCAAGCCGACCGCCCCTGCGCCCGCCGCGTCACAGGCGCCGACGGACGCCTCCAAGAAGCCAGGCCCCAAGGGGATCACGATCGTCTCGCAGAAGCCGATGCGGAAGCCCCGCATTAAGCCCAAGCTGGTCATGCCGACCTCCGAGCCGTTACTCAAGCCCGGTGGGCCGAAATGGAAGCCGCTGATCCCCTCGGGCCCGAAGGCCACCCCCACCGGGCTCGTCGGCGCCAGCAGCCACGGCGACAACGCCGGGGCCAGGAAGCCGGCCATCCGGCTCCCCAAGCGAGAGCTGGATAAGTACCGCCAGATTCTCCTGCAGAAGCGGCGCGAGCTTATCGGCGACGTGGCGAACATGGAGGACGAAGCGCTCCGGCAGTCCAGCGGCGCCCTCTCCCATCTCCCCCAACACATGGCCGAGCAGGGGACCGACGCCTTCGACCAGGCGATGTCGCTCGACCTGGCCCAGGTGGACCGCAACCTCATCCGCGAGATCGACGATGCGCTCAAGCGCATCGAGGACGGCACCTACGGCATCTGCGAGCGAAGCGGCGTGCCGATCAGGCCCGAGCGCCTCGCCGAACTCCCCTGGGCCAAGTACACCATCGAGGCCGCCCGCGCCCTCGAGCGGCGTCCATACCAAGAGTGAACGACCCCGCCCCTCAGCCCGGTCACGACTCAGCCGCCGCGCCGACCCTCACACCGCCGGCCGGGCCCACCCCCGGCGCTCCGCACACCGACGCGCCACCGGCGCCCCTCGAGCGTGAATCCTGGCGCGACACCCGCGCCTGGGCCGTTCTGCTCTCCGTGATGCTCTTCTCAGTATTCGCCGACCTGGGGAGCAAGTGGCTGGCCTTCAAATACGTCGCCGGTCAGCCGGTGGTAATCGATTACGAACTCGTCATGGCCAAGAGCGCCATCGACCCGCGCCTCATCGGCTCGCTCATCGAGGCCCATGAACCGCGCCACGTGATCCCCGGCATCCTGGACCTCACCCTGGTGCTCAACCCCGGCGCCGTCTTCGGGATCGGGCCCGGCCAACGGTGGTTCTTCATCGTCTTCACCGGCCTGGCCCTGGGATTCGGCGTCTGGATGTTCGGACGCTGGACCCGCCGACGCGACCACTCGGCGCACATCGCCATCGGCCTGCTCCTTGGCGGCGGGCTGGGAAACCTCTACGACCGCCTCGCCCTGGGTTGCGTGCGCGACTTCCTCCACCCGCTCCCGGGCCTGAGGTTCCCCTTCGGCTGGCAGCCCCTGGGCAACAACGGCGAGATCTGGCCCTACGTCTCCAACATCGCCGACCTGTTCCTCCTCGTCGGCATCGGCATGCTGCTGCTGACGATGTCGCGTAGAGACTCGCACCGGCGCGCCAGGCGTCACGCCTGAACGCCACCGCCGTCAGCGGCGCCGTTCCCGACCGCCCGGGCGCTTCATCCCACGCTCGACGTCGCGTTCGCCCGGCTCAGGATCCCGTCGAGCATCCCCCTCACCTCGTTGGCCATCCGCGTGTTGGGGAACTCGTTGATGATCCGCCTCCCCACCGCCGCGGCTGTGCTCCACTGCTTGTCCCGCACCGCGACCTTGAACTGCACGCCCAGGTTCTCCCTGGCCTTCCCGATCACCCCGCGCGCCACTTCCAGGTACCTGGCGCCCTCGTCGGGAGTCAGGTACGCGTCGAGCTCCTTCAGGAGGCCCATCGCCTCCTCGGTGTGGTCCTGCGTGGCCGCCTCGAGGAACCGCCGCTCCAGGTCCGCCTTGTAGACCACCCGCGCCTGCTCCACGCGATTGCGAAGGCTCTCGACGCGGTGCGAGTCGGGGTACAGCCGCATGATCCGCGCCGCCTCCCGCTGCGCCACGTCCCACCTCCGCTGCACGATCAGCCCGTCCAGCCTCGCGATCGCCTCCGTGACCTTCCGGTCTAGGATCTCCGCCCGGGCCGACTCGATCCGCGATCGGAACTCCTCAGCCTCGGCCCGATACCCGAACCGGTCGGCAAGCTCCGACACCAGCACCAGCGCCGCGTCCCAGTCCTCCGCAGCGATGTCCTCCTCGATCGCGCCGCACAGAAGGTCCCGCTCCGCCCGCCGGTTGATCACGCGCCGTGCGTCGTCCGAGAGCGACGAGTGCTCCATCAGCGCCCGCATCTCCTCGGCGAGCCTGTCCAGCTTCACCGCCAGCCGCGCCTCCACCTGCCGGCGCGAGCTCGACAGCACCCCCATCGCCACCGGCGCCAGCGTCAGGACCAAGAACACCCCGATGTACCCGGTGATCCGCAGCCGCAGGTCCGCCGCATACCCGAACTCCCCGGCCCCGACCAGGATGAACGCCACCGACATCGCCAGCACGAACCCGTAGCAGAGCAGCGCCGCCACTCGTCCCAAGTTCGTTCCCGACCGTCGCAACGGGTACGGCGTCGCCGCCGGCCACCCTCCCACCGCCGCGCCGCCAGCGACCCCCGTCTGTCCGTTCAACCGGGTCTGCGTCGATTCAGCATCCATGGTTCGCCACACTCCGCTCTGCCCTTTACCAGCCTACCGGCAACCCGCCCCGACGGCTACGCCCCAACCCACCCCTATCATCCGCGCCGATGCCCCCCGAAGGCCCTGTACATCCCTTCCCGCCGCGAGACCCGGCCGCCCCTCGCCCCCCCGAGCCAACCCCCTCCATCGAGTGCTTCACGCTCGGCCCCTTCGAAACCAACTGTTACGTCGTCACCGTCCCCGGCTCCGCGGATTGCTGGATCGTCGACGCCAGCTTCGATCCGGCCCCCATCGTCCGGCGGATCCGCCAGCGGCACCTCCGCCCGCTCGCGATCGTCCTCACGCACGCCCACCTTGACCACATCGCCGGTATCGCGCATCTTGTCCGCGAGTTCCCGCTGACCACCCCGCCCTCGCGCCTGCCGGTCTGGGTCCATGAGGCCGAGTCCGCCTGGCTCGCCGACCCTCTCCTCAACCTCTCCGTCCTCAGCGGCATGGACATCACCGCCCCCGGCCCCGACCGTCTGCTCAGGGACGCCGAGGTCCTCACCCTCGCCGGCACCACCTGGCGCATCATCCACACCCCCGGACACTCCCCCGGCGGCATCACCCTCCACCACGCGCCGTCGCGCCAGGCGATCGTCGGCGACTCCCTCTTCGCGGGCTCGATCGGCCGCACCGATTTCCCCGGGTCCGACACCCTCACCCTGGCCCGCTCCATCCGCCAGCGCCTCTACACCCTCCCCGACGACACCCGCATCTTCCCCGGCCACGGGCCCCCTTCCACCATCGGGCACGAGAAGCTCACCAACCCGTTCGTGAAGGCCTGACGCTCCCGGCGCAAGAAAAAAGGAGCAGTGCCTCGCGGCCATGCCCCTTGTGCGTCCTTTATTCCTTTGACGTCGACGCCGCCGCTCAGTTCCCCGGGTCCGGATCCGACGCCACGGCTTCCGCGTCGCCCACTGTGCTCAGCAGCTTCTGCGTGGTCACGTTCGCCGGGTCAAGCTCCATCGCCGCGGCGTAGCTCGCCCTGGCCTCCTCTGTCAGGCCCAGGTCCTGCTGGATCATCCCCTTGAACATGAGCGGCTCGGGGTTCTTGCCGGCCAGCGACACCGCCGTCTCCAGCGCCTTCAGCGCCGCCTGCTGGTCCCCCAACTGCTTGAGCTGCACAGCCTTGAAGAAGTACCCCTCGAACCGATCCGGGGCGATCGCGATGAGCCGCGAGGCCGATTCCTGGATCCTCGCGTCGTCCCCCAGCACGCACGCCACGTTCCCCAGGTCGATCCACGACCGCGTGTCGTGCGCGCCCTCCGCATCGGTCGTCAGGCCGATCAGGATCGTCCTGGCCTCCACCGGCCGGTCCACCGCCACTAGGCACCTAGCCTGCAGGTGGCGCAGATCCCGGCGCCCTTTCGTCGTCTCCGAGTTCAAGAGCCGGCGCAGGTTGAACTCCGCCTCCGCGAACTTCCGGCACCCGACCTGCGCCCGCACCAGGTCCTCGATGATCGCCAGGTCGTCCGGTGCCAGGAGAAGCGCCTCGTTGTAGAGCTGCGCGCCCGCCTCCTCGTTCCCGCGCATCGACTCGATGTGCCCGAGTGTTTGGCGCACCGCCGCGTTGAACTGGAAGTCCGCCCGCTTCTCCTTCAAGAGCTGCTCCGCGTCGTCGAGCCGGTCGAGCTGCACCATCATCTCCGCCTCGGCGATCAGGTACTGCGGGTTGGTCGAGTCCAGCTCGACGGCCTTGGCGTACCGCTCCAGCGCCAGGTCCGGCTGGCTGAACCGCTCGTGGATGATCCCGAGGAAGTACTGCGCATCCACGCTCTTGGGATCGGCCTCCTCGGCCTTGAGGAGCGAGGCCCGCGCCTGCTCAAGCCGACTCAGCTCGATCAGGATCCGCCCGCGCAGCACGTGCGACTTAGCGACCTTGTCGTTCAGCGCGATCGAGCGATCGACTGTCTTCAGCGCCTTCTCGAAGTCTCCCCCCAGGTACTGCTGCTGCGCCATCTGCCACTCGGTCCCGCTCTTGAGCAGCGACAGCTTGTTCTGTGAATCCGCGACGTGCTTGGTCGTGTACTGCCCGTGCCCCGCGCACCCTCCGAGCCCGGCGGCGGCCACGCCCAGCCCGGCACAAAGCACAACCACCGCCGCACACTTCCGCGACGAGGTGGTATTCACGACTTCGAACGCGGCGGCTGCGCAACGGCGGTGGTTGATCTTCATGGTTCTTTCTTTCGTCCAACCCACGCCCCGGACGACTGTTTCCGTCTCCTCTTCTCCTCCAGCGCAACTTCGATCACGCACGCCCCGGCAACGCCTACTTGGTGTCGCCCGTCGGCACCGACGCCTGTGTCCGGTTATCCGGGTTGATCAGCGCCGTCGCGTTCGGGCGCGGCAGGGGCTGGTCGTTCCCGTCGAACCCCGCCGCCCACAACTGGCCGGTCTCGGGGTTGTAGATCCAGCCGTAGTCGCGGTGGAAGGCCTTGTCCGGCGTGCTCCGCGCGATCACCACGTCCGCGTTCGGACCGCCGACCCAGAAGTTCGTCACCGGCATCGGCACGACCTTGTTCGTCACCAGCTCCCCCCAGCCACGATTCTCCGTCGAGCCCAGGTTCGGCTTCACGCCGCTGTTGCTCTGGATCTGCGCGCTGATCCGTCCGCGAAGGCTCGGCAGGAGCCGCCGAACGGCCTCGGGCGCCAGCGTGCTGTTCTCCAGCACGCTCATCAACGCCGCGGCCCCGGGATCGCCGCCCGCCGCCGTCGCGATCGAGTCGACGGGCGCCGGGGTTGCGACCTGCGCTGACGGCTGACTGCCCGCGGGCTCGGGGCTCACGAAGGCCGACGGAGTCGCCTGCTGCCAGGCCGGCGCCTGCTGGGTCCCCGTGGCCGGCGCGGTCGCGTCCGCGCCGGGCGATCCGGCGCCCTTACCCTCGATCTTCTCCTTCGGGAGCCGCCGGTGGCCGTACGGGAGCTTCTGATGGATGGGGTGCTGCGGCTGGTGGATCGCCTCGATCCGCTTCGCTGCCTGGTTGTCCAGGAAGTACTCCATGCTGCTGCGGTCCGGCCACACCTCGCGCTCGCCGGTGATCTTCTCACGCAGCCGATAGGCGTCGGGCTGCAGCGCGTTGAGGGACAGAGAGCGGTTCAGGCACCACATCGCCCGGCCGTAGTCGCCGTCTCGGGCGAAGCGCTCCGCGTCAACGTTCAGGCCCGCGGTCATCTTCTCCCGGCTCCAGGGGAGCAGGCCCTGGCGACTGCCCGCCCGCAGGCGCTCGATGTCCTGGCCGGCGCGATCCGCCGCCGTCGCCAGGAGCGTGTCCGTCACGATCGTCGGCTTGATCATGAAGATAATCTCGCTCCGCGTCGTCGCGTCCTCGTGCCCGCGGAAGGCCGCCCCCACCACCGGGATGTCCCCCAGGACCGGCACCTGCCGCTTAGTGAACTGCGTGTTCTCGCGGAACAGGCCGCCCAGCACGATCGTCTGCCCGTCGCGGACCATCACGTTCGTCGTTACGCCCTGCGTCACTTCGTCGGGGATCGAGACCGACGCGCCCGTCGCCGACGTCGAGTCGCGGATGATCGCCTCCGACACCTGCGGCTTCAGCTCCATCCGGATCTCCCCTTCCGAGGAGATGAACGGACGGAAGTACAGCTGCGTGCCCGTATCCAGGAACTGCACTGTCTGCGTCGTGGAGGTGTCCGTCGCCGTCGAGCTCAGGTAACCGACACGCCGGCCGACCAGCACGCGCGCGGGCTGACGGTTCAGCGAGAGGACCTTCGGGTTGGACAGGATCGTCGTATCCGTCACCTCGTCGAGCAGCTTCATGAAGATCGAGACGTCCTGGGAGATGACGCCCACCTTGAACCCCGCCGGGCCTTCGGTATGGCCCACCGAGCTGGTCGCCGCGACGCCCTGGTTGTCCAGCGGCGAGAGACCGCCCGTGCCCGTGCCGTTGCCGCCGCGCACCAGCGCGTTGGCCGCGCTCAGCGGGCCGCCGATATTCAGGAAGTCGGTGAAGTTCAGGTCGCCAAGGATGGTGAAATCCACGCCGAAGGCGTTGGCCTCGTTAAGGGCCGTCTGGATGATCGTGGCCTCGACCAGCACCTGCGCCGGGCGGGTGTCCAGCTCCTTGACCAGCGCCACGATGGCCTTGATGTTGTCCTCGTAGTCGATCACCACGATCGTCGCGCCCAAGGCGTAGTCCTCACCGCCCGTCGGCACGTCATCGGGCAGTTTGAAGGCCTTGGCGGCCTCGCTCACCTTGATCTCGCCCCCGTCCTTGGAGAGCAGGGGTTTGACGAACTCCTGCGCGTCCTTCGCGTTCAGGTAGTTCAGGCGGATCGTCTTCGCCACGCGCTTGTTCAGCGCCTTCTGGATCGTCTCCAGCTCCTCCAGCGTGTACACGTAGATGAAGTTGCCCTGCTCGATGTACCCGAACCCGTTCACGTGCAGGATCGAGTCCAGCGCCTCGTAGAACGTCACGTTGTACAGCGTCGCCGTCACCTTCCCGCCCACGCTCTTGCTCGCGATGATGTTCTTGTGCGACTGGATCGACAGGAGCTCCAGCACGTTGGACAGGTCCTCGTCCTTCACGTGCAGGTCCACCGTCATGTGCTCGCTCACCACCACCTTGCCGTCCCCCGTCGGCTTGGGCTGACCGGCCGGCTGCGCGGGCGCGCCCGGCTTGTCCTGCGCCCACACGGTCGTCGGCGCGCAGAGCACGCCCATCAGGGTCGCCGCGGCCACGACCGACGGCAGACGCCCCGCGAGCCTCACGAGTTCACTGGCTGAGAAACGGCGGTTCTTCGACATGGTGTTCCCTCGTCTTGGTCTGTTGGTCCGTCCGTGAACGCTCACGTCTTCGGGGACCGGTCTGGTTTGCTTGCTTCTCTTCTTCTGCCCGCCGAAACACTCGTCGGCCGGCTTCCGTCTTTCGTCACATCCGGACTGTTACTTTGGGGAAGGTTGTCCGTTCTGAGCGGCCTGACGAACTTGGGTAAATCGCGTCCTCTATGCAGGGGGGATGGTCCGCCCCGTCCCGGCCCGGCCCTCGCACCGGCGCACAAACAGCGCCGCCACGCGGGTCCCGCTCGGGTTACACCCTCGCAGGCCCTCCTGGCTCGGCCGCTCCGCGGCAGTCACTTTGGAAAAAACAGAACAGGCCCGACCCTATCTGGGTCAGGCCCACACCTTCGACCGTTATTTCTCCCCCACCTTGCCTTTTCCCCCTCACTTCACATCAGCGCAAGAGTCGCACTTCTGCGTTCCTTCCTTCGGCACCGCGATCGCCGTCCGCGGGTACCCCGTCACCAGTAGCAGCTTCGCCCAGAGGAGCAACCCGAAGACCGCCACCACCGCCCCGAACCCCACTACCCCATGACGGAACCCCAGCCTCCCCCATCTCCAGGTGCCCGGCGATATCCCAGCTCCCTCTCGCATGTGCTCGATCCCTGCGTCGCGCCCCGATCACCGCACCTTCGTCACCGTGACGCGCCCCGTGAACGCCTCCACGATGATGTCGTAGATCGCCCCCGACCCCTCGACGCGGACGTGCCCACCCTGGCTGGCGGTGTTGCCGGTCGCGTCGGCCACCGGCCCGCCCATGGCGTCGAAGATGACCTGGTTCGTTCCATCGAAGTCCGCCGCGGTGATCCGCGAGTCGCCGAACGCATCGTCGCGGAAGTCCACCTGGTACTTCCCCGACGGGCGGGTCGGGTCGTACATCGTGTTGGTGTCCACGTCGACTACGTCGCCCGGCACCGACACCACACGGTACGTGGACGAGGCCACGTCGAACACCACCGCCCTCTTCTCCTGGAACGCCACGGCGTCGCATTGCGCAAACGTCAGGTCCCCCACGATCGTCCGCACCGCGCCCTGCACGCGCAGCACGCCCGTCTCGCTGAACGACGGCACCAGCATGGCGCCGGCAATCCCCAGGATCGCCACCACCGCCAGCATCTCCAGCAGGGTGAACGCCCTCCCGGCTGCCGTCCACCGATCGCGATTGGTCTGTTCAGGCACAGAGATACTCCCGATCGCCTCGCAACCTCGTACACAAACCAGCCTGGCCGGCAGATCCCCGCCTCACTTCTTCGTCGAGCTCTCTTTGATCTTCACCTCGGGCATCTCGGTCACCTTCACCGACAGCCCCGAGTTCAGCTTCGCTTCAATGGTCGTCAACCGCCGGTTCATCTGCTCCAGCAGAACGATCATCTGCTTCCGCTGGTCCATGGCGTTGAACTGCGTCTCCGCGGGCTGCGCCGCCGCCGCCGCTGGCTGCGCGGCGGCCACCGGCAGCACGCTCGTGCTCCCCATCGTCGCCGTGAGCATGAGGGCCAGCGCCACCGTCGACGCGCCGAGTACAAGATTCGTCCTGGTTGGCTTCTTCATCGCGGAACTCCTCAACCTGTGATTCAGGGTCTGGGTTAACCTGGTAGCTCGGGACAACTCAAAAGTCGGCTCATTGAGTCTAGAACATCAATCCCTTGCTCCCGCATCGTCCCAGAATCCCCTGAACCGAGGGGCTCCATACCTGCTCACCTAGCCAGCGGCCTGTCGTTGTCGTCGAAGCCGCCGGCCCACACCTGCCCGTTGTTCGGGTCGAAGATCCACCCGTAGTCCGTCTGAAACACCGTGTCCGCAACCGCGTCGGGCACCACGCGAACGACCCGGGCGTTGGCGCCGCCTATCCACTGGTTCAGCGGGGCAGACAGCAGGTACTCCTGCGCGTTGCCGACGATCTCTCCCCACGTGCCGTCGCCGTCCGTCACGCTCGGCATGCGCCCCGAGTTCCGCACCCGGTACATCTCCACGTGCCGCCGCAGCTTCTGCAGCTCGCTGTACGTCGCGTTCGACTGCGCCTCCTGGCTCGCGCTCGTGAAGCTCGGGATCACGATCGCCGCGAGGATCCCCAGGATCACCACCACGATCAGGATCTCGACCAGCGTGAAGCCGTTCCGATTGCGTGTGCTCATTGCGGGTACTCCCGCGGACATCAAAGTGTGCGAGATCCTCTCTGCGTCCGTGAAACCGGCCGATCCCCTTCCGAGGCTCGGCCGGACTTGTGATCAGATCAGACCATCAGGCCAGGTTACGGAACCCAGGACTGCGTGGTCTCGTCGAACCCGCACGCCGCGAACTCGCCGGTCGTGGAGTTGTAGAGCCAGCCGTCGCCGGCGGGGTCGGCGGGGGCGCCGGCGACCGTGACGACGGGGGTCGCGTCCTCAGCAACCGCGTTGCGGTTGTTGCGGGGGTTGTTCGGGTGGGTCCGGACATACTGGCTCTGGCCAGCGGGCGGCGTGATCAGCTCGCCGAACGAAGCGTTCTGCGCGCCAACAAGCACCGGCGGGTTGCCGTTGTTGCGCACGCGGAACAGCTCGATCTGGCTGCGGATCGTCTGCAACTGCGTCTGCACATTGCCGACCTGCGCCTCCTGGCTGGCGCTGGTGAACTGCGGGATGACGATCGCGGCCAGGATGCCGAGGATCACCACCACGATCAGGATTTCCACCAGCGTGAATGCACGAGATACACGGTTACGCATACTGAGTTCTCCTTCGAAGCGCTCCACCAACCCCGGCCAGCCGGTTCCCCCGGCAACGACGCCGGAGATCGGTTCGACTGTTCACTGCACCCGCAACTCACGGGCGCCGCCGCCGCTGGCCGGCTGACCATCCTTCATCGACGCCCCTGTTCGCGCCATTCACCCCCTCGACCCGCGCCCCTCGCCCACAAGATCGGCTGTAACACGTGCGCACCCTGCAACGCCCACCGACCCCTTTGATCGGGCCCCGGACGCCGTTATCGCCCCCCACCCACCCCGCGCACACTCCCGCCGCAATATCATCCACGGCACCGTAACCACGATCCTCCCCGCGTCATCCAACCGCCCGGAGCTCCCCCCATGCCCGCGTCTCTCGATGGCCGCCAGATCGTGATCACCGGCGGCACCGGCGCCCTCGGCTCGGCCGTCGTGGCCGCCCTGATCGACCGGGGGGCCGATTGCCACGTCACCTGCCTCGACAACTCCGAGCTCAAACGCTTCGAGCTCGCCTCCCACACCAAGGTCCGGATCCATTCCGGCATCGACCTCACCAGCGAGCCCAACGTCGCTCAGCTCTACGCGGCCGTCGCGAAAACCGGGCCCGGCCTGTGGGGCTCGATCCACATCGCCGGCGGCTTCGCCATGGCCCCGATCGAGAACACCTCCAAGGACGACTTCCTCGCCCAGCTCTCCACCAACGCCCTCACCTGCTTCCTCTGCTGCCGCGAGGCCGTCCGCATCATGAAATCCCGCGGCGCCGGCGGCCGCATCGTCAACGTCGCCGCCCGCCCCGCCCTCTTCCCCGAGCTGGGCGCCGGCATGGTCGCCTACACCGCCGCCAAGGCCGCCGTCGCGGCCATCACCCAGTCCCTCGCCGCCGAGGTCGCCGCGTCCGGCATCCTCGTCAACGCGGTCGTCCCCTCCATCATGGACACGCCCGCCAACCGCAAGGCCATGCCCGCGGCCAACCACGATGCGTGGCCCAAAACCCACCAGGTCGCCTCCACCATCGCGTTCCTGGTCTCCCCCGACAACACCGTCACCCGCGCCGCGCTGGTGCCCGTCTACGGGCGGTCGTAGCCCTGCCATCCGAGTCGCGCCGCTGGCGCGCCGCGGCCGGATGCCGTTGCACTCTTGTCTCGCACTTCGCCCGGGGCGCTCCGGATCCCGCCCGTGAGCCGCCCGGGGCGCGTACGTTTCGTGGACTTCGGTCGACTTTCTGCGACTTCCTTCGACTTCGATATGACTCTTTGCGACTCTTTTCGACTTCCGTTGACTTTTGGCGACTCCCTTTGACTTCTTCGGCGGGGCTGATCGAGCGTAAGACGTTGTGTTACAATGATTTACGATTGATCCCGCCGCGCCGGTGCTCGGCGCGCTTGCAAACGCGCAGTCTGGCCCGTGGCGACGAACCTATGGCCGGATCCGGACGGCTCTTCCTGTCACACTGGAATCCCCCTCCTTCCCTTCCCCTCGGCGCGAAGCACCGAGCGCCCGGCATGGAGCACTCTACTCTCCGGGCGCGCGGCTGCAAGAGAATCTGCACCTATTCCCCCAATCTGGCGCGCAGGCGGGGCCCTCCCTGATTTGAGGTCCGGGTGGTCCCATGACGCCCGGGTTGCCGCGGCCGCCGCGCTGAGTGGCGCCCGGGGGGGCCCAGCACCCAGTCCTCACCGCTCTCACGGGCAGCCGGCGAAGGACGCGACGAGGAAGTCGAAGCAATCCTGGGAGTTGGCGGCGTTGTTGGCGCCGAGAGCATGCCGGTCACATCAGGCGGGCTCTTCTCTCGAACACGTCGGGTCGATGAGCAGCGCCGGCCCGTCCAGCTGTTGCGCAACCCGCCGCTTCGCCTCGATGTCGCGGTAGACGCGCTCGACCTGGTCTGACGTGAGCCCCACACCGCTGGCCGCCGCGGCGGGGGTTACCTTGTGGGTATACGCCCACAACAGCAGGTCCATCTGCGCGTACGGGACGCCGAAGTAGAACTCCTCCTGCGTCTGCGGAAGGCTGTATGTATCGGTCGATGGTGTTTGCTCGGTGATCGAAGGCGGCAGCCCGAGGTGGCGGCCGAGCGCGAAGACCTGTGTCTTGTAAAGATGAGCAATCGGCTTCACGTCCGCAAGGCCGTCGCCCCCCCGAACGAAGAAGCCCTGGTCGTACTCGAGTCGGTTGGGAGTCCCGAGGACGGCGTAGTTGAGCTCGTCGGCACGGGTGTATTCCATCATCTTTCGGACGCGCTGCTTGAGGTTCGTCGCGGCGACGATGGCCAGGTACGCGTCAGCAGGCATGCGCACGCGCACCTGGCGACCTCCCTCGGCGGAGAGCTCAACAACCAACGTGAAGAAACTCATCCGGTCGCTCCCCATCAGGTCGCCGGCCACAGCGATCTTGAATCGATCCCCGCTCCGGTAGGCGGGGAGCAGGCGCTGGATCGCTTCGTCGCGCTTGCGATAACACCCCAGCACCTCCAGAGCGGGAGTCAGGTCGTGGATCTCGTGCTTGATGCCGGCGACCTCGCACGCCGCCTTCCCGTTGGTCAGGCTCGTGGCAGGCGACTCTCGCTCGGGCATCAGCAGGGCGACCACGCGCTGGGGACCGACCGCCCGCGCGGCGAGCACCGCGCACACCGAGGAGTCGATCCCCCCGCTCACGCCCAGTACCAGCCCTCGCCGGTGGAGCCGCTGGGCTGTCAGCGATCGCAGCGTCTTCTCGATCTGCTGCGTCGCGGCGGCGTAGTCCATCGCCATCGCGTCACGCGCGAACACGCTGCTCGGTTTTGACATCGAAGAGGGTGTTCCGTTCACGCTTTGTTCTCCCCGCGCTCGAACCCTGCCACCGTTACGCTCGCCGCGTCGTGATTCTGCATCATGGCATCGGACGCACCCCCGCCCCGACCGGCGCAGAGCTCCGCGTGTCCACATAGACAAGCGGCGCTCCCGCGCTCTCCACGGATTCCATCCCCCGTCCCCACACACCGGCCCCGTCGATGAACTCCGCGTACCAGAGTTGCATCGTCAGCAGACCCACCAGCGCCATTTCCTCCCGTTCCCCCAACTGGCCCGGGGCGCTCCAGGCCCGCGCGCAGAGCGAGCCTGCAGCCCTCGCGTCGATCAGCGGGCAACGCCGCAGCGCCGCCGGCGAGAGCGACTCTCGCACGTAGTGCGGAGCCGACGCGCCGAAGAGCGCCTCGCCGATCGGGGCCCGGTATGGCCATTTCCGGCGCTCCGCCACTTCCCGCGGGAGCAGCCGCCGTGCCGCCGCGCGGAGCGTTACCTTCTCACGCAGCCCGCAGATCTTCAGCCGGGAGGGGAGGCCGGCACAGAAATCGATCACATCCGGGTCGAGGTACGGGTACCGCCCCTCCACGCCGTTTGCCATAATCGCCCGGTCCCCCTGGCTGGCGAGGAGGTACGGCGTCATGAATGTCGCGACCTCGAGGTGCTGCGCTCTTGCCATGGGCGGCGCCGCGCTCCAGCCCGGCGGCATCGCCGCCCTGATCCGATCCTCGAACGCCGATGCGTCCAGGGCGCCCCGGATCTCGGGCGCGAGGAACCGCAGCGTCCACGCCGTGTTCTCCCATCGAAGCCGGTGCGAATAGAACGGATGGTCAACTTCGCCGAACCCCCGGCGGAAGAACTCCTGCCACATCGCCCCCTTGGCGTTCGACACGTACGGGTGTACGCGTGCCAGCAGCGCGGGTCGCATCGAGGACTCGGGATAGCGGGCCCAGAACCGTCGGACCTTGTCCTCCTTGAATACGTCGTACCCGCCGAGGAACTCGTCGGCGCCCTCGCCGGTCAGCACGACGCGCATCCCGAGCTGTCGCACCAGCGACGAGAGCACGAACATGGGCACGGGCGCGGTCCGCAGGAGCGGCGCCTCGGCGTGGCGCACCACTCTCGGGAGCTGGCTGCCCAGGACGTCCGGCGTCGCTACGACCTCATGGTGCGTGGTACCCAGGTGCTTCGCCATGCGCTGCTGCGCCCCACCCTCGTCGTAGCGCCCGTCCGAGAACCGCACCGAGAACGTCTGCAGCGGGCTGCTGTCGGCACGCCTCACCAGGCGCGCGATCACCGATGAATCCAGCCCGCCCGACAGATACGACCCAACCGGCACGTCGGCACGCAGCCTGATCTTCACCGCGAGCGAGAGCAGCTCCGCGAGCCGCTCCGCCGCCTCCTCCACCGGCATGTCGGCGGCATGGTGTCGCTCGGCGAAACAGAGCGTGTGGTACGCCTGACGCCGCTGGCGTAGGTCGCGGTCAAACCGTATCGCAGTTCCCGGCGGAACGACCTGAACACCGGCGAAGACGGTTGACGGCGCCGGCACCGACCAGAGCGTGAAAGTAGCGGCCAAGGAGGCCGCGTCCGGGCGAGACGCGATGCGCCCGGTGGAGAAAATGGCCTTGGCTTCCGACCCGAACACCACGGTATCGGGTGCCACGGCGTAGTGGAGCGGCGCGATGCCGACGCGGTCGCGCACGAGCCAGAGGCATCCGTCCCTCGTATCGCGCAATGCGAACGCGAACTGACCGTTGAACCGCTCCCACGCGCCCTCGCCCCACCGCCGATACGACTGGATGATCACCTCGGTATCCGACCGCGTCCGGAAGCGGTGCCCGAGCGCCTCGAGCTCCGCGCGCAGCTCGACGTAGTTGAAGATCTCCCCGTTGAAGGTGATCCAGAGCGTCTCGTCGGCGTCGCTCATCGGCTGGGCGCCGCCCTCGCGGTCGATGATCGCCAAACGAGCGTGCACCAGGCCGGCCCGATCGTCGAGGTAGATGCCGTAACCATCCGGGCCCCGATGGCGCAACGACCACGCCGTGCGCCGGAGTTCCTCCGGCTCGGGGCGAGCGCCGCCCGCGGACACCATCAGCCCGGCTATCCCGCACACCGTCGTCCTCCTTGCGTCAGGCGCTGGTCTGCTCGCGCAGATCGTGCCGGCGAAGCTTCCCCGAATCGGTCTTCGGGAGCGCTTCCCGCATCTCGATGAACCGCGGCACAAAGACCGGCTCGAGGCGCAGACGGCAGTGCTCCCTGACCCGCGACTCGCTGAGCTGGCACCCCGTCTTCAACACGATCACCGCCTTGATCGCCATCCCGTCGCTGGGATCTTCCACACCCACGACCGCCGCCTCCGCGACCTCCGAGATCTCGCAGAGCACGTGCTCGATCGCGCATGGAGCGACCTTCTCGCCCCTGCACTTGAAGATGTCGTCCGTCCTGGAGACGAAGTACAGCAGCCCCTCGGTATCGGTCCGGAAACGGTCCCCGGTCATCAGAACCTTCTCGCCCGGGATGTCGCCGTCGCGCAGCGTCCGCGCCGTCTGCTCGGGCCGCCCCCAGTAGCCGCGCATGACGTTCGCACCGCGCACGACCAGTTCCCCCTCGGACCCCGGCGGCAGCCGCCGGCCCTGCTCGTCCACTAGGTACGCCTCGCAGTTGGGGATCGCACGACCGACCGAGCTCGGGCGGGAGGCGGCGAGCGACGGATCCAGGAACGTCGCACGCGTGCACTCGGTCTGGCCGTACATCGCGTAGAACCTGGCCTGCGGGAACGCCCCGAACAGCCGCAAGACGTGCGCGGGAGGAATGGGCGCCGCGGCGTTGGTTATGCACCGGACGGAGCCGATATCAACGCCCTCGAGCGGCAGCATCTGCAGAAGCTTGGCGAAGATCGTCGGCACCGCTGGGAACATCGTCGCGCGATGGGCCTCAATGCGCTTGAGAACATCAAAGGGATAGACGAACGATTGCTCGAGAACAACCGCCGATCCCACCCCACCCGCCGCCAGCACCTGGAATAGCCCGTAGCTGAACGACATCGGGAGTAAGCAGCACGTGACGTCCTCGGGCGTCTGCCCGAGATACGACGCGATCGATGCCGTCGTGTTGGCAAGGTTGCGGTGCGTGAGCGTCACACCCTTGGGCTCCCCGGTGGTACCGGATGTGTAGATGATCGCCGCGAGATCCTGGTCGATCAGGCCGGGGTCGATCGGATGCCGCGCACGTCCACCCACAGCGGCGGCAAGGCTTGGTTCGCTCTCACGGCCGGGAGGCGGAGTTGTCCAGATGATCCGCGCGGGATTCACCAGCCCGGAAATGGCCCCGGTCACCGTCTCGGCCAGCTCCGGCGCCGCGATCAGCGTGCGGGCGGCGCAGTCCTGCACGAGCGCGCGAACCCGGGCAGGCTTGCTCTCGGGGCGGAGGGGCACCACGACGCCGCCGGCGCTGAGGACCGACCAGACGCTCTCGGCCGTGTCCAGCGAGTTGCCCGCCATCAGCACGACGCGCTCGCCGCGCTCCACCCCCCACTCCTGCAAGGCCGCGGCGAGCGTCCCGCTCCTTCCTGCCAGGTCTGAGTATGACCGGATCACGTCCTTCTCGATCAGCGCCGGCCGCTCCGCGTGCCGATCCGCCTGCTCGAGGAAAAGGTCGTGAAGGAGGAACACTCAACAGCTCCGTCGGCCCTCGTCAGGCCCCGGGCCTGACGGACTTGCGGGACACGTACGCGGCGATCCGGTCGATGCTATCGAGGTTCTCGGGGATCAGTTCGCTGTCCGCCACCTTGATCTTGAACTCGTTCTCCAGGAACAACACCAGTTCCATCGCCCCGGTCGAGTCGAGGATCCCCGTCTTCATCAGCGACTGGGCCGGGTCAATCGCGGCACTCTGGTCGAAGAGGAAACGGTCGGCCAGGAACTTCCGGATACACTCGTTTGGCTTCACAGAATGCCTCATCCAGCGCTTGCATCTCGGGGGCCGATGCCGGCACGTCGCTCTCTAGAACGGTCTTCTCGTTCGGCCTCGCATCGCGAGGGCCCGACGCCTTTCTCGACCGAATGCGGGCGCTGCGGGCCCCGGCCCAAGCAGCCTTGGCATCATCGCTCCGACCATGCTAGGCGAGGAACAGAAACCCACGCGCCGTCGCTGCACCAATCGCGACTGACCCAGCGCACCCTGCATCTCACCAGACGCCACCGCCGCGGGCGAATGATCCTAAGAGTCTGGACAAGAGCAACGAGGAAGTGCCGCCGGGTTGACCTCCGCCCGACAGCCCGGGCGCCATCGCCCTTGGACGCCCCAACCGCGATCAAACTCCGAAACTGTAGAGCGAATCGCCATCGCCGGCCGTGTAGTACCACGCAGCAGGGTCGTCCCAACTCTCACCGCTCGACACATCGGCACCTGCCCACAGGGTGGCGGCGAGCTCCTCCGACTCTGCAGCGAGAAACCCAAGTCGCTCGAAGACCGGGCGATGCGACGGGTGCATGCAACAGGCTGCGATGCTGTCCAACCGAGCCTTGTCGATGGCACTCATCGCCTCCACCAGGAGTGCTTCAACCGATGGGCAATCCGGGTCGAGGGCGAGCAACTCTGCGATTTCTCCCCTTGCGCCGCACGGGCGACCGGCGCGGTCGCGGACTGTCCGCGTGACGACGACAGCTGCCGCCGAGAGGGTCCCCTCTGAGGTGTGAAGTCCCAGACAGAGGGGATGGAGTGTCGGGCACTGCAAGTACCGCCAGTTCATGTACCGCGAGTCCTTGGCGACGCTCCATCGCAGCCCCGACGAGACTTGGGACCAGAGTTCGTCGTAATCGTCGCCGAACCGTTCGATCCGGCGGACCTCGCCACCAGCCGCTTCAACGCGATGACTCGGCAGGCGACGAGGCCTCGGCTTCCCCCCCGGGACATACCACGGTGCCAGGATGCGGCATGCACGCTCAGAAACCGCACCGGAGATCGAGCGAGGGAGGTGCCATCGAATCCTCAGGGCGAGCTCGCCCGCATAGCTTCGCGGATAGACAAACCGTTGCCGGGAGCCGGGAACCGGCTTCGCGCCGCATTGCGTCATGAGCTTCCCGGCACCCTCGGAGATGGCCGTCGCCAACACGGGCCCCTCTGAGAAGAGCGAGCGCACGAGGCGGAACCCAACCAGCCTATGGGCCTCGTCCACGACCAGGCCGGATGCTGCCAGAACGGTGTGTTCCGTGCCCCCCAGCAGCATGGGTATGGGGATGCCCGAGAGGTGACCCACAACCTCACCGCCGGAGACGGCGACGAAAATGACCGGTTCACGCCCCCGTGCCCCGCGTCCGAACGGGTTCTGGTCGAACTGCCATGCCCATCGCTGTTGCAGCCGGTCCGCGCTCCACGCGCCGAAAAACTGAGCCCACAGGCGCAGCAGTCCTGGACGGTGCGACGCCTCATATCGGACAATGTCGAGGGATCCTTCCATGCAGATCAGGACCGGAAGGCCAACAGGCTGCGACCCACCACGACTCACCAACGAGTTGCGGTGGACTCGCACCGATCGCTGTCGGCGGCCGTTGACCGCCCGCGCCCGGATGAGTATCGGCCTGAAACAACTCCCGCCCGCACTCCATAGCTGCGATGTCACCAATGGAGGGGTGTGAGATGCTCGGAACCGCATGGCGTGCCGACCATCGCAAGGTCGGCGGCTGCCCGCCGTCCGCCGCGAAACGGCGGGGTACCCAAACCCGGATCCACCAATGGGAAGTCCATCGGCGCCCGCACCACCAGGTTGCCGATCCTCCGGTCGAGGTGCGGGTGGAAGCGGGTCTGTCGGATACCGTCGCCGAAGATCATGGGCCGGGACGAGGGCCGGCGGCCGGGCGCTGAGAGTGCCGGTATCTGAGCGGAACGCGCCTCTGAGGAGGCAGAACCACCACGAAGAGGGCATTGACATGAGGTACCTACCTCGTCACGCTGCGGGATGGCCGACGCACCGCCTTGTGGTCAAGGCCCTGTTGCTGCTGTGCATCGGTTCTCGTGACTCGCCGCAGCGCTCGAGGTCCCGTGGTTTGACTCGCGGCCGTTCTTGGGCCGCGTGGATTTCATCGCCCGGAGCGTTTCCGGGCGGGGTTCCGGAGAGTCAGGCATGCATCAGGAGGTGTGGCATGATGTCACGCACGTGGTTGGGGTCCCGTAGCCGGCACGCCGCGGCGGTGGGGCTCGTCGGCGCGCTCGGCGCGGCAACACAGGCACAGGTTGTGCCGGCGGGGGGTGACGCCAGGTTCGATGAAGGGTTCAACCTCTCTCCCTCGGCCCACTATGTCTTCTCGCCGCTGCTGCCCGCGGATGGAGAACGCCCGTTCGATCCGCGCGGCGGGGGGGACGGCACGGACGGCTGCGTGCCCGGCTCGCCCATCACCGGCGCCAGCGGCACGTCGCCCGCCACCACCGTCGGCGCGACCAACACCGCCGCCGACTCCGCGGGCGCCTGCGGCGCATCCGCCATTAATGCCGACGTGTGGTTCACGTACACGGCGGTCGGCTGCGGCGTTGTGACCTTCAGCTTCTGCCCCGCCCAGGGGGGCGCCTCCGCGAACGACACCGTGCTCGAGGCCTACAGCGACTGCCAGAGCACCGGCGGCTTCCGCATTATCTGCAACGACGATTTCTGCGGCCTGCAGTCCTCGATCGACGTCCCCGTCGCCAGCGGCGCCACATACAAGATCCGCGTGAGCGGATTCTCCACCGCAATCGTCTCGGGCACGCTCGGCTGGACGACCGTCGCCGCGCCGACTCCCGGCGGCAATGACGCCTGCGCCTCCGGCACGGCCATCACCGGCAACGGCGTGGTCTTCACCGGCAACGCCGGCGCGACGAACACGCCCGCCGACTCCTTGGGCGCCTGCGGCGCAGACGCAACAAACGTTGACAGGTGGTTCACCTACACCGCGCCGGCCACCGGCAGCGCGGTCTTCAAGTTCTGCGCCGTGGGCGGTTGCGCCCCCTACGATACCGTCCTTTCGGCCTACGCGGCCTGCGGTGCGGCCGCGCCGATCGCCTGCAACGACGACACGTGCGGCCTGCAGTCGCAGATCACCGTCGCTGTCACGGCGGCCACGACCTACAAGATCCGCGTCTCGGGCTTCGCAACCGACACCGGCACGGGCGTGCTGATGTGGTCGAGTCCCAGCGGCGTGCCCCCGAACAACGACTGCGCCGCCGCGACCGCGATCGACGGCTCCGGCAGCATCGGGTTCACTACGGTCGGCGCGACCAACGACGGGACCGCGAGCTGCGGTTTGTCCGCGAACACGCCCGACGTGTGGTTCCAGTACGTCTCCGGGGTCACCGGCAGCGTCGTCTTTGACACCTGCACCGGCACGACCTACGACACCGTCCTCTCGGCCCACACGGCCTGCGGTGGCGTCGAGATCGGGTGCAACGACGACGGCCCCTGCGGCGCCTCCGGATTGCAGTCGCGCCTCACCGTCGGCGTGACCGCCCACAGGCCGATCCTCATCCGCGTCAGCGGGTTCAACGGCCAGACGGGCGCCGGCACCCTCACCTACACCATCCAGAACTGCGTCTGGGACTGCCCCTCCGGCTCGATCCCTGAGAACGAGGATTGCGGCGGCAACAACAACGGCGGGTGCAACCCCCCCGGCCCGCCCCCCATCTACCAGAACCTCACCTGCAACTCCAATGTCTGCGCCAGCACCTGGGCCGACGCCAACATGCGCGACACCGACTGGTACAGCTTCTCCACCACCGCGGCCGCCACGACCGTTACGCTCCGCGTCACGACCAACTCCGTTCCCCTGGTGATGTTCCTGCTCAACAACTCCTGCCCCCCGACCCTGATCGGTTCGGCGGCTGTCCCGGCCATTTGCGGGTCAGTGGCGACGATCACCAGCAGCGTCGGTCCGGGGACCTACGTCGCCTTCGTCGCGCCCGGCACGCTCGGCGGCGGCATCTTCAACGGCTTCCCGTGCCCGCCGTTCAGTTGCCCACCCAACCCGAGCAACTGCTACCTCCTGTGCGTGGACTTCGGCCACCCGTGCCCCGGCGGCGTCGTCATCACCGACTTCGCCCCCAACGAGGCCGGCTTCGGTGATCTCGTCATGATCCATGGCACCGGCTTCGGCAATAACCCGGACGATCTGTGCGTCACCGCGATGCTGCCCACGGGCATGCTGGTGCCTTTCACCGAAGTTCTTCAGGTCACCGACGACCAGATCGTTGCCCGGATGGGGCCTGTCCCGCCGGACGCCGGGCCCGCGCTCATCAAGGTCATGACCGGCATCGGGCACCGCGGCCCCTTCACGCCGGCCTTCCGTGACATCATCGTGGAAGACCCGCAGGCAACATGGGCCTTGGCCGGTGATGGCACCGCTCCGGCGATGGCCGCCGAGCCCATCTTCCTCATCCCCACGCCCGACACGCCCATGATGCAGAATATCTACAGCACCATCGTGAACGGGCAGTTCTGCATGTTCATCGACAGGGCCTGGCCCGTCAACAAGTGCCTGGAGATCAACGGAAGGCTGCACGGCAGGACGCAGTGCGGCACCTTCGGCACCAACGACATCCACTCCAAGGTGCGCTTCCGCTGGGGCGGCACCGCCCAGCAGTGCGCCAACAGGATCTGCGACGTCATCAGGTGCGTGCTCGTCCAGCAGGGTGGGCTCCCGGCAGGATCCGTGAACTGTACCGTCACACAGGTCGGCCCCAACGTCTGGAAGATCACCGTGGGGATCGCCGGCCGCTGCATCACGGGCGGGACGCTCCACGCGAAGATCTCGATGCCAGGCATGGGCACCCTCACCCCGCCCGGTCTGCCCGTCACGGCCTTCGGGAACGCTCTGATCGACGCGGCGCCCATCGGGCTCCTCATCTCCAACATCGGCTCCAGCGGGCAGGACGGCGTCTCGATCGACCTGGGGCGCACGAACACCCGCGGGCTGCTCGTCGCGTTCGATCCCATGGACTTCGATGTCCCGGATCGGATGCTCAACCTCGATGCCTGGGGATTCTGGAACGGGCAGGACTGCCACCACCTCGGTCACGGCGGGCTATGGGGACGGCCCAACTCCTGCGAGAACGTCTCAGCCGACTTCTCCGACATCGGCAGCCCCACCGTCCGCGTCGATGTCTTCAACGGCACCCAGATGGTCGGGTCGGTCCTCCTTCCCAACGGGATGCTCGGCGTTGTTCAGGGCATGCCGGGCCAGCGGGTCCCCCTGGTCGACCACTGCGGCAAGCTCCCGCCCTTCCCGCCGCCCAACCCGCCGTGCTTCATCATCAACTACGCGGGGCCGTTCATCTACACGCCCCTCAACGGCCAGCCTATGCCGCCGGGGAACTCCCTGCGGCTGCTCGCGGCCAACCCCGCGGCCCCGATCGACCTGATCGGCCTGCTCGACGTGGGCGCCTCCAATCCCGACGCGGCTCCGTCCTTCACCATGCACATGCTGGGCGCGGAGTTCCTCGGGCAGCCCCCGTGCCCCTGCGACTTCAATCACGACGGCAGCCTCAACAGCCAGGACTTCTTCGACTTCCTGAACTGCTTCTTCACCCCCGGCTGCACCGCGGCCGACTTCAACAACAGCGGCGCTGTCAACAGCCAGGATTTCTTCGACTTCCTCAACTGCTTCTTCGCCGGCTGCCCATAGCCGTCGGCGCCGCCCAATGTGTTGACCCTGACGCGGGCCCTGACGCCCGTCGCGCCGCAACCCCCCGCGGTGCACGCCGATGATTCACCCAGCCCTCTCAGCCGAACCCGGCGGTGAGGGCTTTTTCTTGGTTCTTTCGGGATCTGTGGGGAGGCCCGCCGCACCTGCGAGTGGCGGAATCTCCACGGAGCGTACCTGTCAGGCGATCAGGCGACAGCTGGCGGGATCAGTACGTGAAGTTGCGTTGGGTTCGGTGGAGCCGAGGCTACCCGCGTAGGTGTTGCCGCTGACGGCGGTGTTGATTGATGCCTGCACGATCGGGGCGAGGGCGTTTCCCGCGGCGATCACCCAGTTGATGGTGTTGTGCGAGCAGGTGTTCTTGATGATGATGTTTCCGGAGCCGGCGACCTCTGACGCCGCCGAACGAGCCCGGCACGCCGAGGAGCTCGAACCCATTGAGGTCGATCGTGACGCCGTTCCCCCCCCGCGGCGATCTTGATGCCGTGTTTGCCCACGACGCCCGTGATGTTGCCGGTGAGGTAGTACGACCCCGGCTGGATGATCTTGAAGAGGCTGTCGGGTGTCGCCGGGCGTGTTGGTCGCGTTGATCGCGATCCGCGGCTCAACCTCGGCGAGGGTCTTGCCGGTGGAGGCGACCGGCGTTGGGGCTGCCCATACTGCCCGAACGCGGTGTTGGAAAGGAAGATCTCCCCGCCGCCAAATCCGACCCAGAAGAGCCGGCCGTGCGTGTCGTAGACCGTCAGCGCGTACCCCGGGCGGGGCCAGCCGGATTCGGTGTTGACGCTGTGATCGGGGGCGCTGGCGATCCGGAGCCGTGCCTCCACGGCGAAGTCGGTCGAGAAGTCGATCGCGACGTCGGTGCGCTCCCACCAGACTCCGCCGCCGTTGTTCGGCGGGACGTTGTTCCCGAAGCCAAGCGTCGAGAGGTGCAGGTCGCCGTCGGCGACGCCCACGGGGGACGGCATAGGCGGAGGAATGTCTTCGCGAAGCGCCCAGCACTGGGCCTGCGAGGCGTGCCCAGCGAAGCCTCGTAGGTGATCCAGGGTTGCGCCGTCGCCGCGATCGGGATTGAAGCCACGGCGCCCACCAGCAACGCGGCGTACCGCGGGGACAGGAACGATCGGGGACGCGTCAAGGGTCTCATCGGTTTCTCCATGAACGGATCGGCCTGGGGTCACGTCGCCGAGCCGCCGCTTTCAAGCGGGTGGCGCGGGGGCGGTACGGGGTGAAGTGACCGCGACGATGCCGTTGGGCACGAGAGGGTCGGATGCACTCCACGTCCGCATCAAGTGTTCGAGCACGCCAACAGAATAATGACTGGCTACGTTCCGCACGAATGTCTGAAACGAACCCGGAGCGTGTTCGTCGGCAGTGTCAGATATTGTCCGGATGACGCCAAAGGGCACCGCATAGTCTGAACAGACTTGTGCGACCGCAGCCCCCTCCATCTCTACGCACTGGACGTTCCGAATCTCAGACCGAAGGCGCCGAACGTCTCGTGCATCGGCGATGAATCGATCGCCGCTTGCAATGGCGCCGACGACAACACGGGGAGTGCGGTTGCCACTCTGGCCACCAAGCGATTCTCGGACACTCTCAAAACGGGTCGATCCGAGGAACTCCGTAGCCGCGAGTTGGAGGCGTCGCCTGAGTGCCAGGTCCGTCGCGAACATGGCCTTTCCCGTGAGGGGTACTTCGAAGCGGGGAAAGATCGGCCGTGCGTCCATGTCGTGCTGGCACAGTTCGTCACCGACCACGATGTCCCCGATGTGCAGATCGGGGGCGATGCCCCCAGCCACGCCTGTGAAGACGATTGTCTGGGCGCCAAACCGCGAGATGAGTTCGGTCGCGGTCGTGGCCGCAGCGACTTTTCCCCATCGAGAGAATACGGCGACACACGCCTCACCGAAGATCCGCCCGGAGAAATAGGTGCGGCTACCGACCTCCTTGGCTCGCATCGGTTCACTCGGCAGTTGCCCAAGAGCGAGCTCCAACTCCTCGGGCATCGCGCTCATGAATCCGATGGTCATACGTTGCTCCTGCTGGCGAACGAATCAGCGCAGTTCGTGCCGCCCGGGCTCTCGCTGCCCGCGGCAACGTCAGGGAGCCGCCCAGCCGGGCGCACTGAAAGGCGCGGCTTCTCCGCGGTCCGTAGCGCTCAGGTCACGGGCAGCCGTCGAAGAACGCATTGAGAAAGTCGAAGAAGTCCTGCGAGTTGACGGCACCGTCGTGGTTGAAATCAGCGGACGGGTCGTTCGCGAAGAACGCGTTGAGAAAGTTGAAGAAATCCTGGGAGTTGAGCGAGCCGTCGCAGTTGAAGTCGGCGGGGCAGCACACCGCGAAGGGTTGGCTCCAGTCGATCCCGGTTGCGGAGATGACGGTGTGGCCCGAGACCGGCTGCCCGCCCGATTGCACGCTCGTGATCCCGTTCCAGGTCAGCCCGTCGCCGGAGAAATCGAGCATCCCGGTGCTGGAGCCGAAGGCTCCCGAAGAGCTCCGCTGGCCCGAATGCGCCAAGGCGTAGATGCCCAGCGTGAACGACTGCCCAAACGTGATCGGCACGGCCATGGTGACGGTCCCATCGACCGTGCGGCTCTCGGGCAGCACGTCCGACGCGAGACCCCACTGCGCTCTCTGCCGGTCGGAGCCGGTCGGATCGGAGTTGCCGGGGTCGAACAGCGGATCCACGGACAACTCGAGGTTGTCCTTGTAGCCCGTGGTTTGGATAGACGCCGCGCCGGCGAAACCCGTGGCGTTCATGGTTCCCCGGGCACGGATCTGGAAGACCATGAACCCCGCCTGCCCGTTCAGCGACGGGTGGCTGACCGTGAACGTCTCCTTCCAGCCGCCGTTGGTGTTCCCCGCCGCGAACGACGCGGAGTTGGGGCAGGTATTGCTGGTCATCATGCGAGCGCGGCCCATCTCGGCCGTGCCGCTTGCCGAGTTGGTGATGCCGCCGCCAGAGAACGCCGCCGACGCCTGAGCCGAGGACATCCCTGAGAAGGCCAACTCGTGGAAGTCCTCGCCCGTGCCAAAGGTCGCGGCCATACCGGCCCCGGGGATGAGGTTGCAGCTGCACGTTGACTGGTACACCCCGGCCTGGATGAACCCACCGGGAGACGTGATGGTCGCTTGAGAGATGTCCGCGATCGCCGATCGCCCGATGCCGACCGTGAACCCCACGAATCCTACGGCGATCGACCATACGCATCGTGAGTTCTTCATGGTTGGTTCCCGCTCCGCCGTCACGTGGGGAGTGTCTAGTTGCCAGCCCGCACAGTTCCTCCGGCACCCGGCGAAGGTCGCCGGGCAGGAACTCGAAGTGCCTTGTGCCGCGCGCCACAAGCAGGGCGCAGCATACCGCGGAACGGTGCTCCTCAGAAAGAAGAACCGGCCGGGGCCTGCTCGCGCCGCCAACGTGATGATCGCTACGTCCCGGAGCAATACCTGCACTCTCAGGTGCCGCTTGAGGAGTTCGCCGCTCAGTACGTGAAGTTGGCGCTCGGGTCGGCGGACCCGGGGGCGGTGCCGCCGGCGTTGCCGTTCACGGCCCCGGCGACGGTGGCGCTCACGACGAGGATCACGTTGCCGGCGACGACATCCCAGTTGGTCGCGTTGCCCGAGCAGGTGTTCTGAATAATGATGTTGCCGCCGGCGTCCACGTCGATCCCGCGGTCGGCGCCCGTGCAGTTGTTGCCCTCGATGCGGTTGTCACCGCCGGTGGCGTGGATTCCCGCGCCGCTGCCGGCCAGGTTGCCGTTGGAGGAGCAGGTGTTGCCGCGGATCACACACTCGTTCGCGCACCTGATGCCGTCGATGGAGTTAAGGCGGGTCACGCAGTCAGCGACCAGGCAGCCGGTGCCGGTGCTGATGCCGCTGGCGACGTTGCTGGACACCGAGCAGTTTGAGATCGTGCCGCCGCTGAGGATGCTGATGCCGTTGCCGGTGTTGAGGTACGCCGAGCAGTTGGTAACCGTGCCGCCGCTGCCGACGCGGATGCCGACGCCGGTGTTGCCGCTGGCAAGTACGCCCTCCACGCGACAGTTGGTCGCGCCGAATACCCCCACCAGGTCAACGCCCGCATCGCCCTCCCAGTTGTGGACCGAGCCGTTCGCCACCGCGATGTTCGTCAGGCCCATAGCCGTGACGGCGACGCCGCTGAAGAACCCCATACCAGGAGTTCCCACGAGATCGAAACCGTTGAGGTCGAGCGTGACGCCGCTGGAGACAATCTCGATGCCGTGCTTCCCGATGACGCCGGTGATGTTGCCGGTGAGGTAGTACGAGCCGGGCTGGATGATCTTGTAGAGGCTGTCGGCGTCGCCGGGGGTGTTGGCCGCGTTGACGGCGATCCGCGGCTCGACCTCGGTAAGTGTCTTGTACGACGGAGCGACCGGGCCGGCCGGCGGGTCCAGCGGCCCGGCCAGGGCGACCAGTGCGCCCGCGGCGGCAACGGTTCCAACGACGACGGTCCAGCGCAGAGTTGTCATGATGCCTCCTCGTGGGTATCCCCCAAAGAGGAGTATGACGACTCCCGGCCCCGACAGCACGCTATTTCTTCGCGGAAACCCGGCGCGGAGACCAGGAGGGAGAAACCTGACAGTGCTCAGGCTCGCCTGCGCCGGCCGGTCCCGACGCCCAGCAGCAGCACGACCCATGCGCACGCCGGCGACGGCACCGGCCGCAGCAGGACGCCGACTTGCCCCTCCGGCCCGTACGCCGTCGCGGCGATCCAGCCCAGATCGTTGATCGCGTTGGGGTTCAGCACGAAGTGCATCTCGCCGGGGGCCATCAAGCTATTCAGGTCGTACATCACGCCGTCTTGCCAGAAGAACGGGTCAATCGTCGTTGGCGTTCCCGATGTGCCGATCACCTGCCCGAGGTTGTTCAGTGCCAACGGCCCAATGCTGTCATCGCCGGGGTGCAGGCGGCCGAGGTCGGTGCCCGAGCCGTCTCGCCAGTGCACGCCGGTCGCGGAATACGGGTACGAATGCCCGTCGCCGATCGCGTCATCTGCATCATTCAGGAACCGGACAGTTTGGCCTGTGAATCCGACGAGCGTCGGGAGCTCGATGGGAGCTCCGTCGACCCACACGACGGGGCGAGTGACGCCATCCAGCCCGATGGATGCGCCGCCGATGGCTCCGTTGTTGTTAATCGCCGCCGTGATGGTGCCGACGTCCCCCGGGAGCGGATCAAGGTAATGGATTCCGCCATCGTCCCACATGGCCCCGCGGAAGACCCCGAAACTGCACACCCAACCAACGATCTGGCCCGCATCGTTGATCTGGTTGGCGCCGCTGAGAGTCGCGCCGTCGTCGGGGAGCGCCGCGAACGCCCCGTTGTGCCACACGACCGCGCGGGTGTTTCCCCCAATGTAGTCGGCCACCGTGCCGACGATGTCGCCCCGTGTGTTGATGTCCCTGGCGTAGCTCCAGTCGGTCGGAGACGGTGTGTCGAGCTCGCTGATGACGCCGTCCTGCCACCGGTACGCCCTCTGCCGGCCATCAGGGGTGGCCGAGGCGCCCACGACGACACCTGCATTGTTGAGGCCGGTCGGAAAGTTGTCGTACCCCCCGGGCCAGCCAAGATCGCTCAGGACGGTGGCCGCATATCGCGGCGGCTGCGCCGAGGCGGCTGCCCCCGTCACGAACATGGCGACAAAAACGGCGACAGTGCGCGGTGCGTTTGCCAGGACGATCTCCTTGGAACGAGAGTTGAGCCCCTCTGGAATCCAGTATCGCGGTATCGACGTTGCGACAGCGTCCGCTGCACTCCGCGACCCTGACTTCCTTCGGTGGCGCAAGGCCGACCACTCTCGCGCCTCGTGGCACCGACCTCGGCACATCGGCAAGCCGCGCTCAAATCACCAGCCCGCCGAGGTTAGTGCGTTCGACGTCCAGCGACAGGGACCGCCCTTCACGCCGCCCGCCGGCCACCCGCCGCGCCAATGATCCAGCGCGCCCGGCCGCCGGGTCGCCGCGGACACCCCAGTGAAGGCGATGGATTCCCTCAGTCTGTTCAACCGCGCCCCCGCCGCGCCGGAGTCTCTCCCGCCACGCCCTGTCGATCCGCCACTCGAACCCGCCCTCCGCTGGTTCGCCTCCAAGAGCTGGACCCCCTTCGAGTTCCAGCTCCAGACTTGGCACGCCTACCTCCAGGGCAAGAGCGGCCTCGTCCACGCCCCCACCGGCCTCGGCAAGACCTACGCCGTGGCGATGGGCCCGATGCTCGAGGCGCTCAGCCACGACCGCACGCAGGCCGCCCCTCCTATTTCCAATGTCCACTTTCCACTCTCCACTTTTTCCCCGCCCTCCACTCCACGCCCCCACGCCTCAACGCCTTCCCCGCTTCTCACCCTCTGGCTCACCCCCCTCCGCGCCCTGTCCGCCGACACCGCCCTCGCCCTCCAAGCCGCCATCGACGGCCTCGGCCTTCCCTGGTCCGTCGAGGTCCGCACCGGCGACACCTCCCAATCCCTCAAAAAAAAGCAGCGCCAGCGCCTCCCCACCGTCCTGATCACCACGCCCGAGAGCCTCTCGCTGCTCCTCTCGTACCCGGAGTCGCCGCAACTCTTCGCCACCCTGCGCTGCATCGTCGCCGATGAGTGGCACGAACTCCTGGGCACCAAGCGCGGCACCCAGGCCGAGCTCGCCCTCGCCCGCCTCCGCACCCTCGCCCCCGCCGCCCGCACCTGGGGCCTCTCCGCCACCCTCGGCAACCTCGACGAGGCCCTGAGGGCGCTCGTCCCCGTTTCCACGTTCCCTTCTCCACTCTGCACCTTGCCGCTGTCCGCCTTTACATCCGACATCCCGCATCCCACATCCCACATCCCCCCCACCCTCATCCACTCCCGCCACACCAAGCAAACCG